>CAKSHV010000022.1 GCA_934457515.1 uncultured Clostridia bacterium | reverse complement strand
CAAAGCAAATTTCGCATGTTTCGCTTTTTTTGCAAAGAGCTCAACGCCGCTTCGTTGCTTTTCCTTTTTCGTGAAATTTGGCTATGCCGCATTTCACGATGCCCCTTCGGGGTAAAACCTTCATTTTGATTTTTGGCGTATTTCAGTTTTGAGGAAAATTCTCTCAAACTCCCTTTTTTGTTGAAAAACTATGTTTTTCGATAGTCTGAAGTACCAAAAGGCATTTATATTTGGAAAAATTAGACGAGAATTCAAAAATTTGAAAGCATAATTGGCGGCGCATGTAAGCACAATAAAAATAAAAAAGGAGTGTTTTTAAATGCCGAGCCAAGATACGATAGAACTTTTGCGCGAATGCGTCAGCGGGGCGGATATGTGCATTTCTTCGCTGAATGAAATGATTGACAAAACAGAGGATGAACCTTTGAAAAAGGCGATGGAGCGCTGTAAAAACGAGCACACCGAAATTTTAAACAAGGCAATGAATTTGCTTTATACCTACGGCGACCACGGCAAAAAACCGTCTGCATTTGCAAAAAGTATGGCGTATATGAAAACCAATATTACGCTTGCGGTGGACCACAGCGCGCGCAGCGTTTCGGAGCTTGTTGCAAAGGGGTGCGACATGGGGATTAAGTCGCTTATTAACTTTAAAAAGGAATATGCCGCGGCAGATGAAGAATCGAAAAAGATTGCCGACGACCTAATTCATTCTGAGCGCGCCCTTGCTGAACAGACGACGCTTTATATATAAATGGAAAATGAAAAGGCGGGTATTGCGTTCTACGAAAGAATACAAATACTTGAAAATAAAAGAGGGGCGATGGTCATCGTCCCTCTTTTTAGTTTCGTTAAAATATTTTAATCCAATTCAATAGCGCCGGTATACAGCTGATAATACTTGCCTTTCTGCGCCAAAAGCTCGTCGTGTGTGCCGTGCTCGATGATTTCGCCGTGCTCTAACACGTAAATCGCGTCTGCATTGCGGACGGTGGACAGACGGTGCGCAATCACAAAGGTTGTGCGGTTTTTCATCAGCCGATCCATACCGTGCTCGATGTGCCGCTCGGTTCGGGTATCAACCGAACTGGTTGCCTCGTCCAAAACCAAAATCGGCGCGTGGCTGATGGCTGCGCGTGCAATGTTTAAAAGCTGACGCTGACCCTGCGAAAGGTTGGAACCGTCGCCCTCCAAACGGGTGTTGTAGCCGTCTGACAGGCGCATAATAAAGCTGTGCGCACTGGCGGTTTTTGCCGCCTCGATAACCTCTTCGTCGGTCGCGTCCGGGCGGCCGTAGCGGATGTTTTCCATAACCGTGCCGCTGAACAGGTGGGTGTCTTGCAGTACCATGGCGATGTTTTTACGCAAAAATGCGCGCTGCATGTGGTAAATGCTGGTGCCGTCTATTAAAATTTCGCCCTCGTCAATATCGTAAAAACGATTCAATAGATTTGTAATGGTGGTTTTTCCCGCACCTGTCGAGCCCACAAATGCAATTTTCTGACCCGGCGCGGCGGTAAGCGTAATATTTTTTAAAATCTGCTTGTCAATGGTGTAGCCGAACGAAACGTTCTTCAGTTCAACCTTGCCGATTATTTCTTTGTTGTCAATTGCGTTTGCAGCGTCTTTTTGCTCGGGTTCTTCGTCCATAATGTTAAACACGCGTTCCACGCCCGCAAGAGCAGAGAAGATAGACGCGGTTTGCATGGAAATTTCGTTAATCGGACGGGAAAACTGGCGGGAGAAGTTTAAAAATACTGTCAAGCCGCCGATGTCGAACCGCTGCAGCGCGCATAAAATACCGCCGATACCTGCGGTGAGCGCATAGGTAACCTGGCTTAAGTTGCCCATAATCGGTCCCATAACACCGCCGAAAAACTGTGCAAACACCTGTTTGTCGCGCAAATCGCCGTTGAGCTCGGAAAATTCTTGCTCGCATTCGTTTTCGTGGCAGAACACTTTAACCACTTTCTGCCCCGTTACCGTTTCTTCAATATAGCCGTTCACAGCACCGAGCGCCGCCTGTTGCTGCGAATAATATTTGCTGCTTTTTGCAGCAATCATGCCGCCGAATTTTGAGAAAAGCGGCACGAAAACAACCACAATCAGCGTCAGCCAAATATTTGTATAAAGCATAAGCAAAAAGGTGCCAACAAGGGTTATGGTGCCCGAAATGACACTGACTAAGCTATTGTCTAACATTGTGCCGATGTTATCCACATCGTTGGTAAAGCGGCTCATGATTTCGCCCGTGGTTTCGTTATCGTGAAAACGAAGGGGCAGCTTTTCCACTTTTTCAAACAAATCGGCGCGGATTTTCGCAATGGAGTTTTGCGAAACGTGCAGCATCAGCCGGCTTTGCAGGAATGTGGATACAACAC
Source organism: uncultured Clostridia bacterium (assembly GCA_934457515.1). Taxonomy (GTDB): domain Bacteria; phylum Bacillota; class Clostridia; order RGIG6154; family RGIG6154; genus RGIG6154. The sequence continues at coordinate 8,653 of CAKSHV010000022.1, read as the reverse complement.
CGATGACGTAAATCCCGGCCAAAACTGCCAATATGTGAAACAGCGCTTTTGCACTGAACAGCTCGCCCACATCGATATAATTATTGATAATCGGACGCAGCATGTATGAGCCTGCAAGGGACGCGCCCGTGGTGATTAACATAAACAAAAGCACCAAAATAAGCGTGAATTTATAGGGTTTTATATAGCCCATTAAGCGCGACACAATGGCTTTTGTGTTTTTGGGCTTTCCCTTGGCAATCGGTGCGCGCGGTCCCGGCCCGCGTCTCGGTCCGCCCATTCCTTTTTTTGAGGGTGCTGCCGAGCGGTTATAGTATTTTTTTAAGGTTTCTAAATCTCTTGCCGCCATTAATATGCACCTTCTTTCTGTTCACATTCCATTTGCGATGCATAAATTTCACGGTAGGTTTCGTTTGACTGTATCAGTTCGTCATGCGTGCCGATTCCGCTTATTTTTCCGTCATCCATAACTACAATTTCATCTGCCTCGATGACAGAGGAAATGCGCTGTGCGATAATAATTTTGGTGGAATCCGCCAAATCATTTTTAAACGCCTCACGGATTTTTGCCTCGGTTGCGGTATCAACCGCACTGGTCGAGTCGTCCAAAATCAATATTTTCGGCTTTTTCAGCAGGGCACGTGCAATGCAAAGACGCTGTTTCTGACCGCCCGAAACATTGCTGCCGCTTTGCCCGAGCATTGTGTTGTAGCCGTCGTTAAAGCTTGAAACAAAGTCATTTGCCTGTGCGAGAGATGCAGCGTTTTGCACCTCGGCTTTGCCTGCATTTTCATCGCCCCAGAGCAGGTTTTCTTCAATGGTGCCCGAAAACAGCACGTTTTTCTGCAAAACCATGCCGACGCCGTTGCGCAAATGATTTAAATCATAGTCTTTTACGTTCACGCCGTCTACTAAAACTTCTCCCTCGTCCGTGTCATACAGACGCGGAATTAAAGACACAAGCGTTGTTTTGCCGCAGCCGGTCGAGCCGATAATGCCCACCGTTTGCCCCGCGTTTATGGTTAGGTTGATAGAGTCAAGCACTTTTTCGGCGGAATGTTTGTAGTAGCGGAAGCTGACGTTTTTAAATTCCACTTTTCCGCTCGTAACTTTCTTTTCCTTTTCTTTCGCCGCCGCGTCCGATAGGTCGATTTCTTCTTCCATAACTTCTTTTACGCGCTTTGCGGATGCCAACGCACGCGAACTGCTCATGAACATGATGGAAACCATCATAAGCGACATTAGAATCTGCGTGATGTAGTTGATAAAGGCGCTTAAGTCGCCCACCGGCATTTCGCCGAATGCCACCATGCTGCCGCCGAACCACAGCACTGCAACCGATGTGAAGTTCATGAAAAGCATCATAATCGGCATCATGATAACCATAACCGTCATGGCGTCAATGCCTGATTTTTTCAAATCTTCGTTCGCATCGGTGAATTTTTTCGTTTCAAAATCTTCGCGAACAAAGGATTTTACCACGCGGATGTTGGTCAGATTCTCCTGAATGGTGGAATTTAACGCGTCCAGCTTTTTCTGCATTTTTCGGAAAAGCGGGAAGCCTTTTTTAATGAGGAAATACTCCACAATCAGCATGAGCGGAATGGTGACTGCAAGCACCAAAGCCAAATCGGGCTTTAAGAGAATTGCCATAATCAGCGCGCCGATTAACATGCCCGGTGCGCGCAGACACATGCGCAGCAGCATGTTCACAAAGTTTTGCAGCTGCGTGATGTCGTTGGTAAGCCGCGTTACCAGTGAGCCGGTTGAAAATTTGTCAATGTTTGCAAACGAAAAATGCTGAATTTTGGAATACACATCTTTTCTAAGGTCTGCCGCAAAATTAACCGAGGCTTTTGCACCGAAATATGCGCCGCCCACGCCGCCCGCCATCATTAAAACGGCACACAGAATCATAAGCAGCATAATGCCGATGATATAAGGAACATTGCCGGCAGGCACGCCCTTGTTTATAATGTTTGCCATGCCTTTGGGCAAAAGAATTTCGCCGAGCACTTCGATAATCATGCACAGCGGCCCCAATATAAAATATTTCATATAAGGCTTTACATATTTAGACCATTTCAAATTGAAAGCTCCTTTCCGTCTAAAATTGCAGAGACCAGCCTGTCGCCCTCGTAGTCAAGCGTAAGGCGGAAAAACGGCTGATTTTTGTCTGCCAGAAGTTTTAAGAATATTTTATCACCCTCCCACAAAGGAAGAGAATAAACATCTTTTTTCGGAACCCACTTCGGCACGCCCTCGGGACAGGCCTCGTTTAAAGCGCCCGAAAAGCGGTCGCAGGTGTATAAATGAATAATTTCCTCCATGTCGCGGTTCGGACAAAAGTGCAGGACTCCGCGGTACTCAGGTGCTTTTAGCGCAAGTCCCGTTTCTTCAAACGCTTCGCGGATGATGCATTCTTCAGGCGTTTCGCCCGATTCCATTTTGCCACCGATTCCGATCCATTTATCGTGATTGATGTCATTTTTCTTTTTCACTCTGTGCAGCATGAGATAGCAATCGTCTTTTTCAATATAACAAAGGGTTGTATAAATCATTTTGCACCTCCCGTTTCCCATTAGTATAACACAAGATTGTGAAAAATCGGTGAAATTTCGAAAAAAAGCGGATAAAAAATACGCAGATGGAAAATCTGCGCATTTTGAGTTTGTAAGGTTTATTTAAGCCCCATTGATTTCAGATAATCATAGCTTTCTTTTAAGCACTTAAACGGATCTTCGCCGTAAGAATCGTCCTGCTCAACAAAAGCAAATTCCACGCCCAAATCCAGTGAAACACGGATAATGCTTTCAAAATCCTGCACGCCCGAACCAACCGGTGCAAAACGGATTTCGCCGTCCGGCATGGTGATTAAATCTTTATAATGCACACAGGGAATTCTGCCCTTAAAACGCTTAAATTCCGCAACCGGGTCCTCGCCGCCGCGCTGAATCCAGTGGGTGTCTAACGTAAAGCCCAAAACGGAAGCGGGAAATTCGTCTTTCAAATAGTCTATCGCGCGCATACCGTCCACGGATTCATATTCCTTTGCGTGGTTATGATACATATAGTAGCCGCCGTTTTCCGCAATTACTTTTGCGGCGGGCAGTGCTTTTTCCTTAAATTCCGCCCAGTGCGCGGGAGTGTTGTTGTCCCAAATGCCGGGCATGGAGCCGAGACCTATGTATTTGCAGCCGAAAATTTTGTGGTCCTCGGTTACCTTTTTCGGGTTTTCCAAAACTTTATCAAAGGAATAGTGAGTCAAATCGCAGGTAAGGCCTGTTGCTTTTAACTGCTCTTTTAACCATTCCGGCTCGTAGTCACAGGTGCCCGAAACCTGAACCGATGTGTAGCCGATGTCCGCCACCTTTTTTAAGGTTTCGGAAAAGTCCTCCAGTGTTTTTGTGTGGTTGTGTACCGAATATAATTGTGCGCCGATTTTCATGGTGCGCCCTCCTTTAATCGTAAAATCAATTTAATTATAACACATTTTGGCTGTTTGTCAACAAAAAAAGTTGAAATTTTTTTAAAATTATGATACAATAATGAACTAACAACAGGTTTTTTTGCATTATAGATGGGGGAAAGAAGAAAAAATGTCAAAATTTGAGAACAATCTTGTAGAGGGGCGCGTGGCAAAACAGCTGATTTTGTTTTCCTTGCCGGTACTGATTTCCAATTTAATTCAAACGCTGTACAGCGTGGCGGATATGATTATCGTGGGACAGTTTTGCGGGTCGGCGAGCATGTCGGGTGTAAACATCGGCAGCCAGGTTACCTTTCTTATCACCAACATGGTGTTCGGTCTGTCGGTCGGCGCGACCGTTTTAATCGGTCAGTACCTCGGTGCAAACGACCGAAAAGCCATAAAACAAACCATCGGCACGCTGTTTACATCGCTTTTTGTGCTGGCGCTTGTTTTAACGGCGCTGATGCTCGTTTTGCAGAATCCGCTCTTAAGACTGATTCGAACGCCGGAGGAGTCGTTTTCCGAGGCGAGTCGGTATTTCTTCGTAACGACTTTGGGCAACGTTTTTATTTTCGGATATAATGCTTTAAGTGCCGTTATGCGCGGCATGGGCGACAGTAAAAATCCGCTGATTTTTGTTGCAATTGCGTGCGTTGTGAATATCGGGCTTGATATTTTGTTTGTGGCGGCGTTTAAGTGGGGCGCGTTCGGCGCGGCGGTCGCAACCGTGATTTCACAGGCAGTCAGCATGATTTTGTGCATTATATACCTTAAAAATAACGATTTTATTTTTGATTTCAGCCGTGAATCTTTAAAAGTGAACAAAAAACAGCTGGGCATGATTTTCAAAATCGGCGTGCCGTCTTCTGTTCAGAATGTGGCAACCAGTGCGTCGTTTTTGTTCTTAACGGCGCTTGTAAACACCATCGGGTATGAGGCGTCTGCCGCGGTGGGCGCGGTCGGCAAGTTAAACGGCTTTGCCATTCTGCCCGCGGTTGCCATGTCCACTTCGGTTTCCGCCATGGCGGCGCAGAATATCGGCGCGAATCGGCTCGACCGCGCAAAGCAGACTATGGGCATCGGCATACTGATATCCCTTGGCATAAGCGTTGCGATTTTTGTGTTTGTTAAGCTGTTTCCCGCGCTTTGCATGCGCGCGTTTACGCCCGAACAGGCGGTTATCGAAAAAGGTGTGGAATACATGAAATTCTTTACGTTAGACTACTTAATTGTGCCGTTTGTATTTTGCTTAAACGGCTTGTTTATCGGCGCGGGACACACAACGGTGTCGTTGATAAACGGCATGATTTCCTCTATTTTGTTCCGAATTCCTGCCTCGTACTTTTTCGGTATTACACTTGGTTTGGGACTTTCGGGCGTGGGACTCGGTGCGCCGGTTGCGTCCTTTGCGTCGCTTTTATACGGCTTGGTGTTCTTCCTTTCGGGGAAATGGAAAAAACAGGTTATTGTTAAATAAAAAAACGGAGGTTATGTGCGAATGAAATTGTCATCAGTGCTCGGAAAAGGAAAGCCAACCCTTTCATTTGAGGTGTTTCCGCCCAAAACGGCGGACGCGTATGAAACCGTGGAAAAGGCGGTGGAGGAAATTGCGGCGCTTAAGCCCGCATATATGAGCGTAACTTACGGCGCGGGGGGCGGCACAAGCGCGTTTACCACGTCAATTGCATCGAACATTTTAAATCGGTATCATGTAACACCGCTGGCGCATTTAACCTGTGTTTCGTCCACAAAAGAAACGGTGAAAAGGCAGGTTGAGCTTTTAAAACAAGAGGGAATTGAAAATATTTTGGCACTTCGCGGTGATGTTCCCGAAGGCGGCGATGTGAAAGACAGCGATTACAAATATGCCTCCGAGCTGATTTATGATTTAAAGCAGCAGGGTGATTTTTGCATCGGCGCGGCGTGCTATCCGGATTGCCATCCCGAAAGTCTGTCGGTTGCGGAGGATATCCGCCGTTTAAAAGAAAAGGTGGATGCAGGCTGCGACTTCTTAACCACGCAGATGTTTTTTGACAACCATATTTTATACAGCTTTTTATACAAAATCCGCGAGGCGGGCATAACGGTGCCGGTGGTGGCGGGCATTATGCCGGTGACAAACGCGAAGCAGATTAAGCGCATTTGCTCTCTTTCGGGCACATATCTGCCGCAGCGGTTTAAAGCGATTGTGGACAGGTTCGGCAGCGACAGCAATGCTATGACCCAGGCAGGCATTGCCTATTCGACCGACCAGATTATAGACCTTTTGGCAAACGGCGTGAACGCGGTTCATGTATATTCCATGAACAAGCCGTTTGTGGCGCGTAAAATTCAGTAAAACTTATCCGAGTTTATTAAGTGATATGGCACACACAATTAAACATTATTCAAATATTCTAATAGACGAGAAAGAAACGGCGCGGTACTTGGGATTCGGCACAAAAACGCCCGATGCGCAAACGCAAAAGCTGATTTTGAAGGCAAAGGACGAGCTTGTGTTAGACTGCCGCGTGTGCGCGATGGAAACGCCTGTTTCGGTTTCGGAGAACGGTAATATCACATTTGACGGTTTTTCGGTTGCAAGCAAAAGCCTTGCCAAAAACCTGCTTGGCTGCGAAAAAGCGGTTGTTTTCGGCGCGACCATCGGTGCGATGTTTGACAGGCTGCTGCAAAAAGCCGAAATCACCTCGCCCGCCTACGCGGTGGTGCTGCAGGCAGCCGGCACGGCGGCAATTGAGAGCCTTTGTGACACATTTTGCGAAGAATTGGGAGAAACGCGCCCGAGGTTCAGTCCCGGGTACGGTGACTTGCCGCTCGATGCGCAGACCGACATTTTTAAGGTGCTCGATTTAAGCAAAAACATCGGCATAACGCTCTCAAGCAGCCTTTTAATGATTCCCACCAAGTCGGTTACCGCAATTGTGGGGCTTGGGTGCGGAAGTGAGAAGGCAAAAAGCGGCTGCAGCGCGTGTGATAAAATAAATTGTGCATACAGAAAGGGTGGACGGCATGGAACTTAACAAAAAATTTCTGTTTTTCGACGGCGGAACGGGAACGGTTTTGCAGTCTATGGGGCTGAAACCGGGAGAAAAGCCCGAAAACTGGAATTTGGAGCGCCCGAATGATATCATCAGTCTGCACAGGCAGTATATCGAGGCGGGCGCGGACATTATTAAGGCAAACACATTCGGCGCGTCGCCTTTAAAGTTTGGCGATTCTTATGAAAAAGTGGTTCGCGCGGGCATTGAAAACGCCAAAAAAGCCGTGAAGAACACAAAGGTTTTGGTTGCGCTTGATGTGGGGCCCAGCGGAAAGCTTTTAAAGCCCTACGGCGACCTTGCGTTTGAAGATGCGGTTTCAAACTTTGCGGCGGTCGTGAAAGCGGGCGCAGACGCGGGTGCGGATCTTGTTTTAATCGAAACCATGAACGACAGTTACGAGACCAAAGCGGCAGTTTTGGCGGCAAAAGAAAACTGTGATTTGCCGATTTTTGTCACCTGTGTGTATGACGAAAAACAAAAGTTGATGACGGGCGCCTCGCCCCATGCCATGGCGGCGCTTTTGGAGGGACTCGGCGTTGACGCAATCGGCGTGAACTGCAGCTTGGGCCCGAAAGAAATGAAACCGGTTGTGCGCGAGTTGGTCCGTGTTTGCTCGGTGCCGGTTATCGTAAACCCCAATGCGGGTCTGCCGAAAATTGAAAACGGCGAAACAGTTTTTGATGTAACGCCCGAGATTTTTGCAGCCGAAATGGAAGATATTGCACGCTTTGGCGCCGGAATTCTCGGCGGCTGCTGCGGCACAACGCCCAAGCACATCAAGGCGATGAAAGAGCGGGTTTTAAAATCGGTTTCGTTTAAACCGGTTGAAGAAAAGAATATTTCGGTTGTTTCGTCTTATGCGAATGCGGTTGTTATCGGCGAAAAACCGATTTTAATCGGCGAGCGCATCAATCCGACCGGGAAACCGCGCCTGAAAGAGGCGCTGCGCGAGAAGAAACTCGATTACATTTTAAACGAGGGCATTTCCCAGCAGGAAAAAGGTGCGCATGTTTTAGACGTGAATGTGGGCCTGCCCGAGATTAATGAGCCTGAAATGATGGAGACGGTTGTGTCCGCGCTGCAGGGCGTAACCGACCTGCCGCTGCAGATTGATACGTCCGACATTTCGGCATTAGAGCGCGGCATGCGCATTTATAACGGCAAGCCGATGGTAAACTCGGTGAACGGAAAAGAAGAGAGCATGCGTGCGGTGTTTCCGCTTGTGAAAAAATACGGCGGCGTGGTTGTTGCGCTGACGCTTGACGAAAGCGGAATCCCGAAATCGGCGGAAAAACGGCTTGAAATTGCCGAAAAAATATATAAAACCGCTGCGGAATACGGCGTTTCAAAAAAAGATATTATTGTAGACGCCCTGGCAATGACCATCAGCTCGGACACGTCGTCGGCACTGACTACGTTAGATGCGGTACGCAAAATATCGGAAACAGGCGGCAACACTATCCTCGGCGTTTCCAACATTTCGTTCGGATTGCCGAACCGCGAAATCATTAACGGCACGTTTTTCGCGCTGGCACTTGAAAATGGCTTGAAAGCCGCGATTATGAATCCGTTTGCGGAGGATATGCAAAAAAGTTACTATAGTTTTCTTGCGCTGCATAACATGGACGAAAACTGTGCGGATTACATTGCGTTTGCCGCAAGAAGTGCTGTGAGCCGGGTGGAAAAGCCGAATGAAACCAAAACAAAAACGCTGGACGAGGCGATTGAAAAAGGGTTAAAAGACAGCGCGCCTGCGCTGTGTGAGGCTCTTTTGAAAGAAATATCGCCTATGGAGGTAATCAACAATCACATTATTCCCGCGCTGGACAGGGTGGGAGTCGGATTTGAAAACAAAACCGTATTTCTGCCCCAGCTGTTAATGAGCGCCGAAACCGCAAAAGCAGCGTTCGAAACCGTAAAAAGCAAAATGACCAAAACGGGCGAAAGCAAAGGGAAAATCATTGTGGCGACCGTTGAGGGCGACATTCACGACATCGGCAAAAACATTGTGAAGGTGCTTTTGGAAAACTACGGATTTGATGTTTTGGATTTGGGCAAAGATGTGAAAGCAGAGCGTGTGGTGCAGGCGGCAAAGGAGAACAATATTAAACTGGTGGGCTTAAGCGCGCGGATGACCACC
>CAKSHV010000021.1 GCA_934457515.1 uncultured Clostridia bacterium | reverse complement strand
ATACACCTCCTTGCAATTCATCACAACATCATGTACAATCTATTGTAACAGAAAATAACAAAAAATGCAAGGCTTTTTTGAAATTTTTTTAAAAAATATTTTTTTATCCGATTTTTTATAAAAAAGACCTATTTTTACATAAAAAGTCTTTGCAAAATCTTGAAATCTGTTATATAATAGAATCAGTTTAGTATGGTTTGTAGTTTATGAAGAAAAAGCCGCCTGTTTTTTAGGCGGCGGATAAGGAGATATATAATGGAAGAAAACGGCATTATGTTTGAAACGCCGCTCAGCAAAATCAGAGAGCGTTTTAATTTGGAGGTCATCTGCTGCGGCGAACGCATAAGCGAGGTTATGGTCAGCAACATGGACGTGAACCGTCCCGCGCTGCCGATTGCAGGCTTTTTTGACTATTTTGAAGCACAGCGGATTCAGATTTTCGGAAAAGTGGAATATACTTATTTTGAACAGCTTGCGCCCAAGGCGAGAGAAAAGGCGATGGACGCGCTGTTTTCCAGAAAAATTCCCGCGCTGATTGTAACGCGCGATTTGGAAGTGTTCCCCGAAATCGTTCGCGCAGCGGTGAAATATGAAATTCCCGTTATGCGCACGGCTGAGTCCACCTCAAGATTTATGAGCGCATTGATCAGCTATTTAAATGTAGAGCTCGGACCGCGCATCACCCGCCACGGCGTTTTGGTGGAGGTTTACGGCGAAGGCATTTTAATTTTAGGTGAAAGCGGCGTCGGAAAAAGCGAAACCGCAATCGAGCTTGTAAAACGCGGACACCGCCTTGTGGCGGACGACGCGGTGGACATTAAAAAGGTTTCCGCCATATCTTTGGTGGGCACTTCACCCGAGATTATCCGCCATTTTATTGAGCTTCGCGGCATCGGCATTATCGATGTGAAGAAAATCTTCGGTATGGGTGCGGTTAAAGATTCCGAAAAAATCGATTTGGTTATCAACATCGAGCAGTGGGATCAGAGCAAAAAATACGACAGACTGGGACTGAACACCGAATATACCGAAATTCTCGGCATTAAAGTGCCGTCGGTTACCATTCCGGTAAAGCCCGGCAGAAACTTAGCGGTTATTGTGGAAGTTGCCGCCATGAACAACCGTCAGAAACGCATGGGCTATAACGCGGCAGAGGCTTTAAACGAGCGCATTACCAAAAATATGGAAAAGGCGGCGGGCGAAAGCAAGCCGAAAATATAATTTATTATGATGTGTACAAAAAATACAAAAGGAGAAATGAAACATGATTTATGTAGGAATTGATTTGGGCGGTACAAATATCGCGGCAGGTATTGTAGGTGAAAGCGGAAAACTGCTTCACAAAAAAAGCATTCCCACCGGCGCGGACCGCGACGCTTTGGCAGTTATAAAAGACATGGCTCAGGTTGCCATGGACGTGGTTGCGGAAAACGGCTACACGATGGATGATGTGGTATCGGTCGGCATCGGCAGCCCCGGGTCTGTGGATAAAGCAAAGGGCGAACTGGTTTATGCCAACAATCTGCCTTTTTCGCACACACCTATGCGTGCCGAAATGCAAAAATATATCAACAAACCGATTTATATCGATAACGACGCAAACTGCGCGGCATGGGCAGAGGCTATGGCGGGTGCAACCAAAGGGGTTGACGATTCCATTGCCATCACACTCGGCACCGGCGTCGGCGGCGGTATTGTTGTAAACGGAAAGTTATACAGCGGCTTTAACTTCATCGGCGGCGAGCTGGGACACACGGTTATTGCGGTAGACGGCGAGCCCTGCTCGTGCGGCAGAAAAGGCTGCTGGGAGGCATATGCATCCGCAACAGCACTGATTCGCCAGACAAAGCGTGCGGCGGAGGCGCATAAGGATTCTAAAATGTGGAATTATACAAAAGACGGAAAATTCAGCGGCAGAACCGCGTTTTTAGCTGCAAAGGACGGCGACAAGGCGGCACAGGAGGTTGTTGACAATTATGTGAAATATGTCGGCTGCGGCATTGCAAACATGATTAACATTTTCCAGCCGGAAGTGCTTGTTGTGGGCGGCGGCGTCGCAAACGAGGGTGACAATCTGTTAAACCCCGTCCGCGAATATGTGAAAAAAGAAACTTATGCAAAAGATATTAAGGCATGCCGCATTGAAAAGGCATATCTTGGCAACGATGCGGGCATTATCGGCGCCGCACTGCTGAAAGAATAATTAAATTTAAGGAGAATTGTGCGCAATATGACAGAAAGACTTTTCGAAATATGCACAAAAGATACGGTATTTATCAATGAACCCATGGCAAAGCACACCACCTTTAAAACGGGCGGCAATGCGGATTATTTCGTGCTGCCGAAAACGAAAGAGCAGCTCATTTCCGTTTTAAAACTCGCAAAAGATGAAAATGTGCCCTGCCACATCATCGGCAACGGCTCGAACCTTTTGGTTTCGGACAAAGGGGTGCGCGGCATTGTGATTGCAACGACCGAAATGAAAGAAATGACCGTTTCGGATACGCTGATTTCCGCATCCTGCGGCGTTTCTCTTGCGCGCCTTGCGGGCTTTGCAAAGCAAAACGGACTTGCGGGCTTGGAGTTTGCCTCGGGCATTCCGGGAACGGTGGGCGGCGGCATGATGATGAATGCGGGCGCTTACGGTGGTGCGCTTTCGGACTGTGCCAAGGAAACCCTTTGTGCGGATTTTGACGGGAATTTAAAAACCCTTTCGGGCGCAGAGCAGGGTCTTTCTTATCGGAAAAGCGCATTTTCCGAGCAGAATCTGGTTGTTTTGGAAACAACCTTTGCTTTAACGCGCGGAAACACACGGGAAATTGAAGAGAAAATGAAAGATTTTAACGCACGCCGCAAAGAAAAGCAGCCGCTGGAATTTCCGAGTGCGGGCAGCACATTTAAGCGCCCCGAAGGGTATTTTGCGGGCAAACTGATTGAAGACGCGGGGCTTAAGGGCTTTCGCGCAGGCGGCGCGAGCGTTTCGGAAAAACACGCGGGGTTTGTGATAAACGACAAAGGCGGCACAACGGCGGATATTTTGGCGGTTATGCAGCACTGCAAGGACGTTGTTTATCAAAAATTCGGCGTTGTTTTAGAACCCGAAGTTCGCTTTTTGGGCGAGTTTTAACAAAAGAGAGAAAGGACAGGGGCAGCGGGCATTTCGGCAGTTGTTTTTGTCCTTTGGGCATAAAAAAGAGAAAAGATACGCGCGTTTTGCGCAAAGGGAGTGTGGATATTATGATGAAAAAAGCACTTATTTTGGCACTGGTTGTGTGCATGGTTCTGCCCATGTGCGTTTCGGCGGCGATTGCGGATATCATCGTTGACGATTCGGACAGCGGCTTTGTAACAACAGGCAGCTTTGAAACGGTGCAGGACGGAACCTGCATAAACGGTTCATACAAAAAATGCACCGAAAGCGGCGGCGAAGCGACCGCAACCTGGAATTTCACCGTGCCAATGGCGGCAAATTACGAGGTGTATATCCGTTATCCGTATACAACATCTGCGCCAAATGTTCCGGTTGAAATCGGTTTAAGCGGCGGTGCGGTCATCGGCAACAGTTTGCGCCAAACGCAAAATGCAAACTATTGGCACTATTTGGGTCGCTATTATTTCGATCCGAACGACAATTCCTATGTGCGCCTTTCAAACGATTATTCCAAATCTTTTGCGGCGGACGCGGTAAAGATTGTGTATGCACGCCGTCAGGCAGACCCTGTGGATAAAAGCAACAAGCAGGCGCGTGAGCGCATGCTTTCCCTTTCGCTTTTAATGCAGCCCGATTACAATGAAATGTACATAAACGGCAAAAAAACAATCAGTGATGTTGCACCGACCGTTGTTTCGGACAGAACCTATCTGCCTCTGCGCATGATCGGCGAGGGCTTGGGCGGCACGGTGTCTTATGATGACGCGACCGAAACGGCAACCGTTGCAAAAGACGGTAAAACCGTTTCGCTGACGCTTGGTAAGGCTGAAATATCGGTAAACGGTGATGTTAAAGCAATCGATGCGGCGCCTTTTCTTAAAAACGACCGCACCATGGTGCCTGTCCGTGCCATTGCCGAGGGCTTCGACATGAGCGTTCTGTATGATGACGGCTTGATTTTCATTACCGATGAGCCGATTGATACCGAGCAATCCAAAAACACCATAGAAGATATGCGTTTAAAATTCGGTTTTGAGTCCGCTGTGCCCGAAAACACAATTTTGGTAGAAGCGGAAAGCTTTTCTTCGCTCGGCGGCTGGGTGCTTGACCAGCAGTCGATGGACCTCATGGGTTCGCCCTATATTATGGCGCATGGTTTAGGCACGCCTGTGAAAAATGCGGCGACTGCTTTTAACGCGTCCAAAGCGGGGCAGTACCGCATGTGGGTGCGCACCAAAAACTGGACAGAACTTTTTGGCACAAACGGTGCACCAGGGCAGTTTAAAGTGCTGCTGAACGGCAGCGAAACAAAAGAAACGTTCGGCACGCACGGCGCGGACTGGTTTTGGCAGGACGGCGGCTTGGTTACGCTGAAAAGCGGCTCAAACAGTTTGGAATTAAAGGATTTAACCGGCTTTAACGGACGCTGTGATGCGATTTTGTTTACAACCGACACTTCCTTTACACCGATTGACAGCGGCTATGCGCTGGATTTATTCCGCGACGCGGTGAAAAAACCGCAGATTACCGACAAAGGAAGTTTTGATTTAGTGGTTGTCGGCGCGGGTGTTGCAGGCGCTTGTCTTGCGGTCGGCGCGGCGCGCAACGGCGTGAAAGTGGCGCTGATTCAGGACCGCCCGGTTATCGGCGGCAACAGCAGTTCGGAGGTCGGCGTCGGCGTTTCGGGCGAGGGCAATTTCCTGCCGTACCCCGAAATCGGCAATCTGGTGAATGAGTATAAAAAAAGCAACAAACAAAAATTTGTTTCAAACGAAAAAAATATCACGCTGTTTATGAACTACCATGCAGACGAGGTGGATGTGCGTGCGGACAAATCCATTGAAGCGGTTTATGCAACCGACACGGTAAACGGCGGCAGAATTAAGGTTGGCGGCACTTTGTTTGCGGACTGTACGGGTGACGGAACGCTTGGTTATATGGCGGGTGCGGATTATGAAATTCAGTCCGAGGGCATGATGGGCGCAACCAACATTTGGCGCACAAAGGATATGGGCGAAGAGGTTTCGTTCCCGAACATCGACTGGGGCTTTGATTTAACGGGCATTAATTTCCCCGGAAGAAAAGCAAAAACCGATGCGGAAACGGTCGGCAGCCTCGGCGGCTGGTATTGGGAAGCGGGCATGGATCTTGACAATGCGATTGACGGCGAGCAGGTGCGCGACAACAATCTGCTTGGCATGTTCAGCGCATGGAACGCTTTGAAAAATGTGGATCACCGCATGAAAAATTACAGTCTGCAGAGCGCAACGTACATCACAGGCAAGCGCGAATCACGCCGTTTAATGGGCGATGTGATTCTGCACACGCCGGATATTTACAACGAAACCGATTTTGTGGATGGTTTGGTTCCCTGCACGTGGACGGTGGATTTGCACTATGCAGACCCGATTCACGATATGGACAAATTGCCCGATCACCCCTTTATTACCTATTGCATTCAGGTTCCGTACACATCGCCGTTCTGGCTGCCGTACAGAACGCTGTATTCCAGAAACATTCCGAACCTGTTTATGGCAGGGCGTGACATTTCGGTTACGCATGATGCCTTGGGCGCAACGCGCGTGCAGATGACAACCGGCATGATGGGCGAGATTTTGGGCATGGCGTCTGCCATCTGCAAAAAATATAACTGTCTGCCGCGGGATGTGTATGAAAGCCATGTAGACGAGCTGATTGAAATGGCAAAACAGGGGTATTGATAAAACGCTGTTTGATTTTTCATAAAATATAGTTGATTATTTTGAAAATGTGTGGTAAAATATAGGATGTTCTTCCTTTCGGAAGAGAAGTTCAAAAGGCAAACTGTGCCGCGTACCTTGCGCGGCGGAAATAGAATCGGAGGTGGAAGGTATGCCACTGAAAACAAAAAATGTATACGGCGGCATTGTTATTTCGGACGAAGTGATTGCAAAAATCGCGGCGGTTGAGGCAACCCACTGCGTCGGCGTTGTGGGTATGGCGTACCGTTCTAAGGCGGACCAGTTGGCGTCTCTTTTGCTGAAAGACTCGTCATCAAAAGGCGTTCGCGTGGTTTCCTCGTCGGACGGCAGCGTTTTGCTTGAACTGCACGTTATAGCCGAGTACGGTGTGAACCTTTCTGCAATCAGCAAAAATGTGATTGAAAATGTGAAGTATGCGGTCGAGTCGCAGACGGGCTGCACGGTGAAAAAAGTCGAGGTCAGTGTTGAGGGCATTCGGGTCGACTGATTTTTGCTAAGGAGGCGAAACAAAGTTGTTAAATACCATTGACGGTCAGACATTTAAACAGCTGTTAATCTCTGCAGCAAACAATCTGGCGAATCAAAAGAAATTGGTGGACGATTTAAATGTGTTTCCTGTGCCGGACGGCGATACGGGTACAAATATGTCCATGACGATATTGGCGGTTAAAAAAGAGCTCGAATCCAATGACGAAGAACTTACCTGCTCGGCGGTGGCAGACATTGCATCGCACGCGTCGCTCCGCGGTGCACGCGGCAACTCGGGCGTTATTCTGTCCCAGTTCCTGCGTGGCCTTGCAAAAGGCTTAAAGGGCACAACAGAGGCAGATGTGCCGGCTCTTATTGCCGCTATGCGCACATCGGTTGATGTGGCGTACCGCGCGGTTATGAAACCGACCGAGGGCACCATTTTAACGGTTGCCCGCGAAATGACCGAGGCGGCAGAGCAGTGGGATAAAACCAATTGCGATTTAGAGGCGTTTTTTGCCTATGTGATAGAACACGGCGACAAATCTTTGGAAAATACGCCGAATCTCTTGCCGCAGCTGAAACAGGCGGGCGTTGTCGATTCGGGCGGAACGGGTCTTATGGTGCTCGTTAAAGGCGCATATGCCGCACTTTTGGGCAATGCGGTCGCAGAGGAAACCGTAACCGAAGAGAAAAAAGAAGAGTCCGCGAAAGCCATTCCCGCAGAGGATATTAAGTTTGGCTACTGCACTGAATTTTTAATCCGCAAAGCGGAGAAGAAGGCGCCGTGGAAAACATTGCGCAAGCGTTTAGAGGCAATCGGCGACAGTGTCATCGTTGTGGACGATACCGAATTTATTAAAGTACACGTTCATACCAACAACCCCGGCATTGCGCTGGAAGAGGCAATGAAACTGGGCGACATTATTAATATTAAAATTGAAAATATGCGCGAGCAGAACCGCATTTTGGCGGAAAAAGAGCGCGAGGCTGCGGAAAACAAACCGCTTTCGGACTATGGTTTTGTTGCGGTTGCGGCAGGCGACGGCATAACGCAGATTTTCACTGAACTCGGCTGCACCGAAGTAATTTCGGGCGGGCAGACCATGAACCCGAGCACCGAAGATTTTATCGGCAGAATCGACAAGGCAAACGCCAAAACCGTTTATTTGTTGCCGAACAATAAGAACATTATTCTTGCGGCAGAGCAGGCAAAAGAACTTTGCACCGATAAAAACGTGGTTGTTTTGCCGACAAAAACGCTTATGCAGGGCATTTCGGCAATGCTTGGATTCGATCCCGAATCGGACGCAGACACCAACACCGAAACCATGACCGAAATGATTGCCGCAGTAAAATCCGCATCGGTCACCTTTGCGGCACGTGATTCTTCGGCAGACGGTTTTGAGATTCATAAAGATGATATTATGGGCCTGGAAGAGGGCAAAATTAAGGTCATCACCAAAGATGTTGCCGAGGCGGTCGAAAAACTGCTTTCCGGCATGATAGAGGGGGACAACACCGTTTCTCTGTACTATGGAGAAGATGTTAAAGAGTCTGATGCCGAGACGCTTAAAGCCAAGCTTGAAGAATCGTTCTCAAACTGCGATTTTAATGTGTATAACGGCGGTCAGCCCCTTTATTACTACTATATTTCGGTAGAATAATGTAAGAAAAATTTAAAAGAGTGCTTTTTTCGGGCACTCTTTTTGCATAGACGGGAGGTGCGAAAGATGGACGATTTAATGAGCCTTGCGGTGTCTGCATTAAAAGGCGTCGGCGAAAAGCGGGCGGAAGTGTTTCATAAGCACGGAATTTACACGGTATATGACCTTTTAACTTATTATCCTTCGGGGTATGAGGACAGGCGGCGGTTTGTTTCGGTTTCCGAACTGACCGAGGGCGAAAAAGTATGCGTGAAATGCAAGCTGTGGGGCGGTGTGCGCACCTTTCGGAAGGGGCGAAAATTTTCGGTTACAAACGCAACTTTTGCGGATGATACGGGCGATTTTGCCTGTGTTTGGTACAATCAGCCGTATGTGGAACAGAGTCTAAAGCGGGACAAAGAATATGTGCTTTACGGAAAGGCGGAAAAAAGCGGGCGCGGTTTGCGGATGGTAAACCCCGCAATTGAGCCGGACGACGGTGCAACAGTCGGCAAAATTATGCCGGTGTATACGTTAGGGCGCGGGCTTGGCATGAAAACGCTGCAAAAAACGCTGCTGTCCGCTTTAGAAATGTATGAAGCGTACATACCCGAACCGATTCCGCGCGAAGTGAGAGAAAAATACGGTTTAATGTCTGCCCCGCGTGCGGTGCACAACATGCATTTCCCCGAGGATTATGAAACGCTAAAAAAGGCGCGAGAGCGCATTGTGTTCGAGGAATTTTTCCTGTTTCAAATGCGCATAGCCAAGATAAAGAACCTTGGAAAACGGGACGGATTTGTGTTTTCTCATCTCGGCAGTGCGTTTGAAAAACGTCTGCCTTTTGCATTAACTTCCGCACAGAAAAAAGTGGTTGAAACTTTAAAATCGGATTTTGCGTCCGGCAAAGCCATGAATCGCCTTGTGCAGGGCGACGTGGGCTCGGGTAAAACGGTTGTTGCGGCATATGGCATGGATTTGGCACTGAAAAACGGCTACCAGGCGGCCATGATGGCACCCACCGAAATTCTTGCCGCACAGCACTTAAAAAGCTTAAAAAAACTGTTTCCGAACGCGAACTGTGCGCTTTTAACCTCCTCTGTTCCCAAAAGGCAAAAGCAGGCAATTAAAGACGGGCTTGCGGACGGCAGTATTCAAATTGCAATCGGTACGCATGCTTTAATTCAAGGCGATGTGCACTTTAAAAACTTAGGATTTGTGGTAACCGACGAACAGCATCGTTTCGGCGTTGCACAGCGCGCCGAGCTTGGCAAAAAGGGAAAAACACCGCACATGCTGGTTATGACGGCAACTCCCATCCCGCGTACCCTTGCCCTTATTTTATACGGCGATTTGGACATTTCAACCATTGATTCTCTGCCGCCCGGACGGCAAAAAATCGATACGTTTTGCGTGGACGAGAGTTTCAGAACGCGGGTGTATACCTTTTTAAGAAAGCGCCTGGAGGCAGGCGAGCAGGCATATATCATATGCCCGCTGGTGGAAGAGTCGGAGGCGGTGTCCGCAAAAGACGCGGTATCGTTTGCAGAATCGCTGCAAACCGATTTCCCGGATTTTACAATCGGTCTGCTGCACGGCAAAATGAAGGACAAAGAAAAGGAAGAGGTTATGGGTCAGTTTGCAAGCGGCAGAATTTCGGCGCTTGTGTCCACAACGGTTGTAGAGGTCGGCGTGGACGTGCCGAATGCAACCACCATGATTATCGAAAATGCCGAGCGGTTCGGGCTTTCGCAGCTGCATCAGCTGCGCGGCAGAGTGGGGCGCGGCAGCAAAAAATCCTATTGCATTTTGTTTGCGGAAACCAAAAATCCCGAAACCCTTCAGCGTCTGAAAGTCATCGAGCAGTCAACCGACGGATTTTATATCAGCGAGCAGGATTTAAAGCTTCGCGGCCCGGGCGACTTTTTCGGCACGCGTCAGCACGGCGTTCCCGCCTTAAAGACGGCAAATCCCGCAGAAGACACATCGCTTTTATATGCGTCAAAAGAGGCGGTCGAGGCGCTGATAAACGGCACGCTTTCGGCGGCAAGGGAAGAAAAGGCAATTTTAAGCAGAGCCATGAAATATGCGTTTGCAGAAAAGGAAATTGCAGAAATTTTAAACTAAAAAAGCAAAAAATGACGGAAAAATGAAATAAAAGTAAAAAAAAATAAAAAAATAGCAGATTACCCCTTGACAAATTTTCTGTTTAAGGTAAAATATAAGTAGGCGTTTTTTTATGCATAAGTAAAATGGAGGGTGTTATGCGGGTTATTTCCGGAAAAGCAAGAGGACGAAAATTGGCCGCACCCGAGGGGCTTGATGTTCGCCCGACTTTGGACAGGGTGAAAGAATCTCTTTTTTCATCGCTTATGCCCTATCTTGCAAACGCTGTGGTTTTGGATTTGTTCAGCGGTTCGGGCGCCTTGGGTATTGAGGCGTTAAGCCGCGGCGCTGCTTTCTGCGATTTTGTAGACGCGTCAAACAAGTCCTTATCGGTTACGCGCAGTAACTTAAGCGCCACGCATTTGGAAGAAAACGCTGCAGTGCACTTTTCCGACTGGAAAGCGTTTTTGAAAAGAACGGAACGAAAGTATACCCTTGTTTTTTTAGACCCGCCCTATTCAAAGGGAATAGAAAATGAGGTTTTTGGCTGTCTTTCCGCTGTTTTGGAAAATGCTGCGGTCGTCGCACTGGAAACCGAAAAAGTGCCGCCCGCGTTTGATGGATTTTCGATAATCAGACAGGCAAAATACGGCAGAGTATACATTACATTATACAAAAAGGCGGAATAACATGAAAACAGCA
The DNA here is from genome assembly GCA_934457515.1 of uncultured Clostridia bacterium. Taxonomy (GTDB): domain Bacteria; phylum Bacillota; class Clostridia; order RGIG6154; family RGIG6154; genus RGIG6154. The sequence continues at coordinate 526 of CAKSHV010000021.1, read as the reverse complement.
ATTTATCCCGGCAGCTTTGACCCGGTTACCAACGGGCATCTGGACATTATCAAACGTTCGTCTGCCATATTTGACAAGCTGTATGTTGCCGTTTCGATAAACAGAAGCAAAACCCCGCTGTTCACGGTGGAGGAAAGAATTGAGCTGATTCGGCGCGTTACGAAATCCATCCCGAATGTGGAAGTTGTCACGTTTAATGGGCTTTTGGCGGATTTTGCAAGAGAAAAAAGTGCAAATGTGATTGTTAAAGGCTTGCGCGCGGTAACGGATTTTGAATACGAATTTCAGATGGCACTGATGAACAAAAAGTTAAACCCCGAAACGGAAACCTTGTTTATGACGACCAGCCAGAACTATTCGTTTTTGAGCTCCAGCATCGTAAAAGAAATCGGTGCGCTTGACGGAGATTTGACAGGGCTTGTGCCGGAAGAAATTGTAAATGAGATTAAAATGAAGTTAAAATAAAGGAGGAAAATCCTGTGGATTTGATGAAACTGATTGATATTCTTGAGGAAACGATTGAAGG
>CAKSHV010000020.1 GCA_934457515.1 uncultured Clostridia bacterium | reverse complement strand
AGCGGGCGACGAGGCTCGAACTCGCTACCTCCACCTTGGCAAGGTGGCGCTCTACCAGATGAGCTACGCCCGCATATCCTTTTCAATCACGAAATAGATTATACCACAACTCTTTGCATTTGTAAAGAGTTTTTTTCATATTTTTTGAAAAAAATTGCCCCCCCGCTGTAATTGAATCATATCACACTTTTAAAACATTGTCAAATCCCCCTATTGACTCATACACTGTAATGAATTATAATAAAGGAGGAAGAATATGCCGATTAAAATTTTTATCGACCAGGGGCATAACCCGTACGGACCGAATACCGGCGCCGTCGGCAACGGCGTTATTGAACAGGACGTTAATTATAATGTAGGAAAATTTTTGCAGGATTTCTTGGAAAACGACTATCGGTTTTCGGTTCGCGTATCCCGTCCCACGCCCGACACCGTTTTGGGAACCGACAATTCGTCAAGCCTTCGCGCACGCGTGAACGCGGCAAACGAATGGGGTGCCGACTATTTTATAAGCATTCACACCAATTCGAACGAAAACCCGGCCGTTAACGGCACGGAAGTTTATGTTTATTCCGAAAACTCCCCCGCATATGCCATGGCGGGCAACATTCTGCAAAGCATTGTAAACTACGTCGGGACGAAAAACAACGGTGTGCGCATTAACCGCACCTTTTATGTTCTGCGCAAAACGTCTATGCCCGCACTTTTGGTTGAACTTGCCTATTTAAGCAATATAAGCGACGCGGAAAAGCTTTTGAATGACCAATATACCTTTGCTTATGCCATTTACATGGGAATTTTGGATTATTTCGGTTATCAACCTTTATAATTTGTATATACTAATAGAAGAAAAATCAAGGAGGAAAACAAATGAACATCTGGCACGACATTGACGAAAGCCGCATTACCGAAGACCGTTTCTGCGCGGTTATCGAAATTCCGAAAGGCAGCAAATCGAAATATGAACTGGACAAGGAAACGGGCATGCTGCGCCTGGACCGCGTTCTGTACACTTCAACGCACTACCCCGCAAACTACGGCTTTATTCCGCGCACCTATGCCGAGGATAACGACCCGCTGGATGTTTTGGTGCTGTGTTCCGAAACCATTTATCCCATGTCACTGGTGGAATGTCTGCCCATCGGCGTGATTACCATGACCGACAACGGCGAGGCGGACGAAAAAATTATTGCCATTCCTGTAAACGACCCGTGCTACAACATGTACCGCGACATCGGCGACCTGCCGCAGCACATTTTCGATGAAATGGCGCACTTTTTCACGGTTTACAAGGCCTTGGAGGGTAAGAAAACCGCCGTTGACAAGGTGGACGAAAAAAGCGTTGCCAAGTACATTATCAAAAAAGCGATTACGCGCTATAAGCAAAAATTTAACAAATAACAGGGAATGTTAAAAACCTCCGGAACGCAAAAAGGAAGAGGATATTTAAAAGTCAAATGACTTTTAAATATCCTCTTTTCATTTTATTTTTGTTTTGTCAGTTCTTCAATAATCGGCTGCAGGTTTGTTCCTTTATACATTTCATCTTTCCAAACAAACACTTTTTCATTGTCTGCAACAGTAACCACTTTGGGGTTATTCACACTGATAATTGTGTCTTCCGCAGAAGCGTTTGTCATTCTGCCGGCGGAATCGAATGCCGCCTTAACCACATAAACATATTCTGCCGTGTCGCAGCTTATAGTGTATGTGTTGCCGTTTTGTATGCATTGCAGCCCCGGCTGCGTTTTGGAATTGGTGATGTATAAATTTGACCAATCGTACGTTGCAAGTGCGCCGTTTGTTACATTGATAATGCCTTGTTTAACGCCAAGATAATTTCCGTTTTCGTCATATTCTTCGCATTTTGTGTGGTCTCCCATCAAAATATCCGCCACGGAAAAATCGAAACGATTGTTGCTGTTTGGGTTTATCGCACTGTTAACGATTTTCACATTGTTAAACAAAACATAGCCCGATTCGACAATATCGGTATTTTTTAAATCTTTGGCAACCAGGTAGCCGTTTAAATAACAGCCTTCGAGCGCATCGGGATAGGAAACGTCAATCGGAATTTTGTTTATATCCTTGTATGCAATGCAATATTTTGATTTGCCCGTCGTAAGCGGCGGCGTAACCGATCCGGCCGCATTGAGAACAGACAGGCTGACCGGTTCAAAATTGGTCTTATCGGTTTTCATCGAAACTTTATATTTGCTTAAAGTGTATTCCTTGCCCAAATTCTTGGAACCGTTTTTAAAATCTGTTTTTACATTAAATACAATGTCGCGGTCTTTATCATTCACCGGAATGAAAAATTCATAGGGGAATGAATCGTCCGTTACGGTCTTGTATTCCGTCTCGTCTGAATAGCGCCATTTCAGTGTTGTTTTCACAATGCCGTTGTCGCCGTCGCCGCCAAGTGTATCGGTCGAGCGGCCGCCCACAAAGATGTATGCCATATAGCTTTCGGGGTCAAGCGAAAGCGCATAGGCTTTCACATCATACCCCGTGCTTTCGCTGTAGGTATTTCCCCTGTACATAAGACCCATTGCGGAATTTTCCATATCCAAATCATTTCCGTCGCTTGAAGCATCAAAATCAATGCGCGCATACGCGGGCATTTCAATACCTGTTCCGCTGACCGCAACGGTTAAAATGCCTTTTTTCGGAACGGTTACGGAAATTTTATTATCGGAAACCTTTTGGCTGGTTTTATTGCCCGCCTTATCGTAAATCGCAGCATTGCTTCCGCTTGTAATACCCAAATCAGCATTAAACGAAACGGTTACAGTTTCATCTTCATCGCCCGCATTGGTCAGCACAAAGGCCGCTCTGCCGTCTTTTCTGCCCGCAATCCAGTCAATCTGCTTGGAAGAAACGGTTATCGTTCCCTCCTTCAGCCACGGCCACATGTTGGTTTCATCGTAAATCGTGCCTGCCTCATGACCGTACTGGCGGTTGTTAAACCATGCATAGCCCTGGCTTCTCGTGTTCGGGAAATCCACTTTTCCGTCCGATTTAACCCATGCATTGGAGAACAGATAATCCTCCAATGCCGAAAGGTACACCGGAATATGGTGGAAATAAAAGCTTGTGGAATCGAAGCCCAAAATCGGATAGTTTTTATCGCCCACAACCGGATTATAGTTTGAAATATAGTAGCCCGGATAGTTTGCAGACCGTCCTACAATAGATGAGCGCGCCATATCCATCATCAGTTCATCATTCGAAAGATATCCGAGTCTTAAAATGTCGCCCGCCCAGGTGGACATGAAAATGTTGCTGCTTCTGTATGAACAGGTGGAGAATTGTTCCAATCCCAAGCCAACGCGTGAAGTTACCCATTCGGGGTACGGCGTTGTGTCCGGAATCAAAGCATCGTCTTTTGCGCCCGTTGCAATCTTTCTGTAGTAAACCGAGCCGTTGTCCACATCCTGCGGCGCGTCTGTCATGGTCGCTCCTCTGCGGTAGCCCGTGTCAAACCACCACCAGGTGTGCTTGTTGTGCAAGCGTGCCTCGCCGTCTAACAAATCCACATTTGCAACTTTCATGTCTGTCTTGCTATCGGGCATGTCGGTTGTTTTTAAAGAGGGCAGGAATCGGCGTGCCGCTTCGACAGCACCTCTTAAATAGTCCTCATTTCCCGTTGCCTCATACGCGTCCATCTGCGACTGGAAATGCGGATTATATGCAATATTGATAAATGTTTCTTCCTTATTTGCATTCGACGCCGATATAAACGAGCGATTATTAAGATAGCTGTTTGCCGCGGCAACGGTGGTCGAAAGCGAAGTGTCGCCCCGTGCACGGTCATACCACAAAGCCTCTGACGGATTTGTAAAGCTGCGTCCGCCGCCCTCTACATAGGTGTTTTTAAGACCGTTTTTTGCAATATTGCGGAAAATCGGCATTTGTCCGCGCGACATTAAATATGCACCCTCATACGTTGAGTTGCCCGTAAAGTCCGTTTTGGTCAGGAACTTATTAATCGGTCCCTCCTGACGGCTTTCGTGCGAATACCGGCTGTTTAAATGTGAGCTGTTTCGCGTAAGCAGCGTTCCCATGATGGGAAGCGTGCGGTTCATTAACATATCCTTGTCCTCGGTCAGCATATAAAACTGCAGATAGGCAAGGCCGTTCGAATCGGTTACCCAATAGGTGTCTTCAATATTATAGTTGCCCACCAGGTCTTTGTTCCACCCACCCTGCTCATCATCAAGCAAAAGGTTATAGATGTTAAACACCGTGTTGGTCATGGAATCATAGTAGTTATCTCTGAAATCGTAAACGCCTCTTAAATCCTCTGCGACATGCTTATAGCACGCATACCAACCGCGGTTTTCTCCCTCTGTCGAAACGGTTGCCAGCGGACGGTATGAGAAACTGTATGTGTCGCCCGCGCTGAAAGCCGAATCCTCGCTGCAAAGAACCGGCGCGAAAATTGCAGGCAGAACACCGCCGTCGTTGCCCGTCGTGTTCATGGCAAAGTTCGACTGCGCGTCTGTATAGTCCAAATGAATCGGATTTCCGTTTACGTCCGTTCGGTCAATCACCGCCAAATCGCGCACCCAGCGGTTTTTGGCAATTGCGCTTTGGTCTGCCGCAACGCCAAGGGTTACCTCTCGTCCACTTTCATCTGCCTTATAAGTCATCTGCGTGTGCGCGGTTGTTGACTGCGCCTCGGTAATCAGCTGACCGCTTTCGGGCAAGCGGGACTCCTGCCAGCGGAAGGGGTTTAAAACATATCCTACTTTGGATTTTTCAACTTCATTCACATCATTAAAGAAACCAAACGTATATTCGCCCGCCTTTTTAATGTGCACCGAAACATCCACTTTCGGCTCCAAATCACCGTCTTCAAGCGTCCAAACCGCTGTAATGTCTGCCGTTTCGCCGCTTGCGGTCATCTTCACGCTGCTGTTTGAGAGCTGCTCTAATGTTGTGGGAATCAACCATTCGGGAGCCGCTACGCGGAAAATATTTTCGCTTGAAATTTTATATATTTCTCCGCTTTTATTCAAAAATTCCGTAGAAAAATTCGGATAGTATCCATTTGTAATCTGTTTCGTTGCCTTATCGGCACGCATCGAAAGAAAGCCCAACCCGCTTTCAAACGTGTTGGTTATCACATCGCCCACAGCCGTTTGACGCTGCACCGCCACATTTCCGTTTGCTAAAACGCCCTGTTTAAACGAAACGGTTACCTTATCGTTCGACAAAACCGCTGTTTGCTGCACATCTGTCATACTTTCTTTATAGCTTTCAGGATAAGTAAGCTCGTCATCATAAACCGCACGAATCGGAAAACGCTCGGCTTTGGTTGCTTCAACAGAAATATCTTCTATAGTATATATCGGATTACGCGTAAGCAAAATGGCGTCCAAACGCGCATTATTCGTCACACCCTGTACCGCAATGCGAATTTTGCCGTCTGTCACCTGCACAATTTTGTAAGGCGACGCAGCCTGTTCCCAATCCCAGGTTGCCACCGCTTTGCTGTCGTCATCCTGCGGATTTCCGGGATATTGGTGCGTTCCGAAATACATTTGTTTGCCTGACGCATTTTTGGTGAAAGTCGTTCCGTTTATGTTTAACTTAAAGGTTCTGGTTGAAGGAGAATAGTTTCCGAAATCGCAGGAATGTACATACACGTAATAATTCCCGTTCGGCACCTTCGCCTCGTATATCGCATCGCCGTCGCCTGCGGTATAGTAGCGCAGAACGCGCTCTTCAAAAGCCCCCGAATTCGACTCGCGCTGCCACGAACCGGTCGAAACAAAGTTGTCGGGCGTAATCATAATGCCCTCATATGTATTTGAAACAAATTTAATGCCGTAAAGCCGCGCCGCACAGCCGGGATAATCCCCCGACTTCGTAACCGTTATGGTTTCATCCCCCGAACCCGAAAACGTTACGGTTCCAAGCTTTTTCCAACCGCTTTCCACGGTTTTGCCGCCAAACGTCCACACGCGCGTTTGTTTGTCGCCGTAATTTGCCGTCACAACATTTGCCATGTCTGCATAGCCGGTTTTGTTGATGTTCGGCACATAGTAATACACATCGGTCACACCCGAAACGCCCGCAGGCACTTTCCATTCGGCGCTTGCCACGCCCGTCCGCGCATAATATCCGCGTGCGGCATTAAAACCCGGCGCGCCGGAAGACGCCCAGTCATCCGCAAGGGAAAATGTTACGGTAGATGTATCTAAAAATGTCTCCGTCAAAGCCGTAAGCTGAAGAGAAACCACTCCCGTCGTTCCGCGGTTTACAATCCGAACCGTGTCCCCGCCTGCGAAGGTGTACATGCCGATTTCATATTCACCCGAAGTTGGCGCATACAAATCCACATGGGTTGCCGTGCCGGCAGTTGTGACAATCGCCTCTGCCGTACTGCCTGCGGTTAAATAAACCGCAGCTTTCACATCGCCCGCAGCGTTGTCCGGAATTGTCCACTGCACAAAATCACCCTCTGCGGAAGACACCGCAATGTTATCCGCACCGATTGCAAATCCCGATACGGAAAACCCGTCCGATGCGGTTGTCAGCATCACATCCTGCTGTGCGCTTGCCGGCAGCGCCGCACAAGAAAGCAGCATAACAAGCGCAAGAAACAAACAAATCCTTTTTTTCATGTAACCCTATCCTTTCCTCTCTTTTTTATGATAAATCTACCTTGTATAATAACATAATTTTATCATATTTCCCAAACGAATGCAAGCGTTTGTACAAAAAAGTGATTCGTTACAACATTGATTCTAAAATACAATCCGACATAAAAAATAAGCCAAATTTGCAAGTTTGATTTTTAAATTTTGCAAATTTTCGAAAAAAAGTAAATTTTTTTCAAAAAAACACTTGTAAAATGAAAAAAAGTATTGTATAATATTCTCAAAATTAGAATTATAGGAGGAAGTAAAATGTTCAAAAGCAATTATCTGAACGGTGTTATGGAAACCGTTATCAAAAGAAACCCTGCAGAACCTGAATTTCACCAGGCTGTAAGAGAAGTTTTAGAGTCTTTAGAGCCCGTTATTGCGGCACACCCGGAATTTGAAAAAGCAGGTATTATCGAAAGAATCGTAGAACCCGAGCGCGTAATCTCGTTCCGCGTACCGTGGCTGGACGACAACGGAAACGTTCAGGTAAACCGTGGTTTCAGAGTGCAGTTTAACAGCGCTATCGGACCTTACAAGGGCGGTCTTCGCTTCCATCCTTCGGTATATCAGGGCATTATTAAGTTCTTGGGCTTCGAGCAGATTTTCAAAAACTCGCTTACAGGTCTTCCCATCGGCGGCGGCAAAGGCGGCAGCGATTTCGACCCGAAAGGCAAGAGCGATAATGAAGTTATGCGTTTCTGCCAGAGCTTTATGACAGAACTTTCCAAGCACATCGGTGCAGACTGCGACGTTCCGGCAGGCGATATCGGTGTCGGCGGCAGAGAAATCGGCTTTTTGTTCGGTCAATACAAACGTCTGCGCAATGAATACACCGGCGTTCTGACAGGTAAAGGCTTAACCTACGGCGGTTCGCTCGCACGTACGGAAGCTACCGGCTACGGACTTTGCTACTTCACAGACGAAATGTTAAAAGACGCAGGCAAATCTTTCAAAGGCGCAACCGTTGTTATTTCCGGTTCGGGTAACGTTGCTATCTATGCAACCGAAAAAGCAACTCAGCTCGGCGCTAAAGTTGTTGCACTCAGCGATTCGAACGGCTATGTATATGATAAAGACGGTATTGACCTGGCAGCTGTTAAACAGCTTAAAGAAGTGGAAAGAAAACGTATTTCCGAATACGCAAAAACACATCCGTCGGCAGAATATCATGAAGGCTGCAAAGGCATTTGGACCATTAAGTGCGACATTGCACTGCCTTGCGCAACCCAGAACGAAATCGACGAAGAATCCGCAAAAATTCTTGTTGCAAACGGCTGCTGCGCTGTAGCAGAAGGTGCAAACATGCCTTCTACTCCCGAAGCAATCGCTGTATTCCAGAATGCAGGCTTACTGTTCGGACCCGCAAAGGCTGCAAACGCAGGCGGCGTTGCAACCTCTGCTCTCGAAATGAGCCAGAACAGCATGCGTTACAGCTGGACATTTGAAGAAGTTGACGCAAAACTGAAAGACATCATGGTAAACATCTACAAAAACACCAGAGATTCCGCTGAAAAGTACGGTTTAAAAGGCAACTTTGTTGCAGGCGCAAACATCGCAGGCTTCATGAAAGTTGCAACCGCTATGATGGCTCAGGGTTTGGTTTAATTTAAGATTAAAATTTAAAAAGAGAGCTTAAAAAGCTCTCTTTTTTGTTGCATAAAAAAGCGCACAAGTCGAAAGTCTGTGCGCTTTAAAATTTTTTATTCTGCTTTTTTCTCTGCTGCCGTGCCTTCGGTTTTTACGGTATAGGGTTCCCCGTCCGCCGAAAGGGTTATTTTCTGCACGGCAGAAATATAAAAACTGCCGCCGAATGTGATTTGTTTTCCCTCCGAATCGGTTGCGGTAACCGTAAACACTTCGCTTTGCGGTACCTGTGCCGAAACCGAAACCGACGCATCTTTTACAAAATCCGAAGTAAGCGCAACCGAAACGTCGTTGCTGCCGCTTGCAGACTTTAAAATCAGTGACTGATAGGTTTTATCCGTTCCGTTCACAACCGCAATCGAATAGGTTTTCTTATCCTCTTTCGGTGGCTCTTTTTCCACCGGTTTCATGCTTGCAAAGCCTTTTAGCGAAACGATTGCCGTATCCATGTCCACAATCAGCTTGTCTAAATCTGCGCTGTCATACCCGTCATAGCTTGTGCTTTCAGCGTTTAATGCCTTGCGGTAGGTCTTGCCGATTTTGTCATATGCCTCTACCGCCGCGTCGTCCAGCGTTGCGACAACCGGCGCCGCCTGGTTATAAAGCTCCTGCATTTCTTTAAATTTTTGATTTGCCATAGTCACCTTGTCCGCTCTGGGCCCGCCGCAGGACGAAAGGCAAAGGCAAAGCGCCAAAAGCGCGCACACAATCATACATTTTTTTATTTTCATATTTTTCACCATCAATTTATATTTTTTATTATTTTATCACACATTTCATAAAAAAGCAATGCTGTAAACAGAAAAAACGCCGACCGGTTTCGGTCGGCGGATCGTTCCTATAAAGCACAGCAAACGTTGCTGCGCCTTTGCAATGAACTAAAAATCAGGTACACATCCTAATTTTTGGCGATGTCAGCTTTAAGGGAATTTCCCCTCAAACGCCCTTTTCGTGGAAAAAATTATAGTTTTTCGGCAGTCTGAAATTGCCGCACGGCACTGTGCGGCAATTTAAAGTTTTATTCAAAGTTTTGTGTTCTGCAAAAATGCCTGCAGACGTTTGGATTTCGGGTTTCCGAAAATCTCCTCGGGCGAACCCTGCTCTGCTATCACGCCGTCGTCCATAAACACAACCCTGTCCGAAACGTTTTTTGCAAACTGCATTTCGTGGGTTACGATAATCATGGTCATGTTCGTTTCGGCAAGGGATTTAATAACCTTTAAAACCTCGTTTGTAATTTCGGGGTCTAATGCCGAGGTCGGTTCGTCAAAAAACAAAACTCTTGGCTTTAATGCCAGTGCACGCGCGATTGACACGCGCTGTTTTTGTCCGCCCGAAAGCTCGCAGGGATAGTTTTGCACTTTTTCGGAAACGCCAACGCTTGCCAAAAGTTCGCGTGCGTTTGCTTCAATTTCAGCCAAAATCTGCTTTTTGTTTGCCTTGTAATCCGGGCGCTCTTTTGCCAAAAGCCGCGGCGCAAGCATCACATTTTCCAGCACATTGTATTGCGGAAATAAATTAAAATCTTGAAACACCAAGCCGAAATTCAGTTGTTTTTTGCGGATTTCCGCAGCCGTGGCACGTTTTTCCGCCGCTGCGTCGAACAAAACTTCGCCGTCAAGCAGAACCTCGCCGCTGTCGGCGCGCTCTAAAAAGTTAATGCACCGCAAAAGTGTTGTTTTTCCGCTGCCGGACGAGCCGATAATCGAAATAACTTCCCCCTCCTGCATGGAAAAGCTGACGCCTTTTAACACCTGCACATTCCCAAAATGTTTATATAAATCTTTAACTTCTAATACGTTCATAACAGCACCTTTTATTTAAAATAATCCAGTTTCTTTTCTATGTAATGGAACACAATCGTTAAAATTCCGCAGAACAGCAGATAGTAAACCGCAGTGTAGAACAGCGGCCAAAGCAAGCCGTTTGTTTTGATAAACTTCTGCGCGTTCCAGATGATTTCATAAACCATGATGATGCGCGCAAGTGAAGTGTCTTTAACGAGTGTAATAATTTCGTTGCTCATAGGCGGCACAATGTGTTTTACAACCTGCAGCAGCACAACATGGAAAAAGGTCTGCGCCTTGGTCATGCCCAAAACCTGCCCCGCCTCATACTGTCCGCGCGGAATCGATTCAATGCCGCCGCGGTATATTTCGGAAAAATAGCAGGCATAGTTAATCACAAATGCAACAATGACCGCTACAAACCGCTCGGGAACTTTCCATGTGGCAAGAAAGGCAATAAACTCCCCGCCGCCCTGGATTTTTTGTGCCCATGCGCCGATTAATCCGGGACCGTAATAAATAACAATCAGCTGCAGCATAAGCGGCGTACCGCGGATAATCCAGATGAATGTGCGCACCAGCCATTTTAAGGGCGACACGCGCGACATAGACCCGAAGCTTATAATTAAGCCCAGCGGCAGCGCAAGCGCAAGCGTTAAAATAAAAATTTGAAATGTCGTTTCGAATCCCTCGAGCAAGCTCAAGGTAACTTTCATAAACATAGTCTTAACCTCGTGTGTATTTTAATAAGGATTTTACCGATAAAAACGAGTAAACGCCATGGCGCGCCGTGCGGAAACCCTGCACGGCGCATACATGTATCATTTGTTTTTTATTATTATTTGTCAAGCGTAAGCTCGTATTTTTCAGCCAATTTGTCAAGCGTTCCGTCCTGCATCAGCTCGTCGATAATGCCGTTAACCTTTTCGGTAATATCAGAATCTTTTCTGAAACCGATGCCGTATTCTTCGCTTGTCAGTTCCATGGTGGTTGTTAAATCTTTGTAGCTTGAGCCTTCACCCGTCATTGCTTTTGCCAGAGTGATATCCACCACGCAAGCGTCAACCGAACCGCTCATAACTTCAAGCATAGCGTCTGTCTGTGCGGAAACGCCCACATAGTCTTTGTCAAGACCTAAATCTTTAATAGCCGCTTCACCTGCAGAACCCGCTTCAGCCGCAAATTTCAAGCCTTTAAGCAATTCAACCGTGTTATAACCTTCAACACCATCTGCTTTTTTCATTACAACAACCTGCGC
>CAKSHV010000019.1 GCA_934457515.1 uncultured Clostridia bacterium | reverse complement strand
CCGCCTCGTCCGCAATAATTGCCGCAACGGTTTCGGCAGAGGTGTCGCCGGGGATGGCAATCATGTCCAGTCCCACGGAGCAGACACAGGTCATTGCCTCTAATTTTTCAATGGTCAGTGCACCCTCGGACGCCGCGCGAATCATGCCCGCGTCCTCCGAAACCGGGATAAATGCACCCGACAGGCCGCCGACCGAGGACGACGCCATAACGCCGCCTTTCTTCACCGCGTCGTTTAACAGCGCAAGCGCCGCCGTGGTGCCGTGCGTGCCGCACCGCTCCAGTCCCATTTCCTCTAAAATGTGCGCCACACTGTCGCCGACCGCCGGGGTCGGTGCAAGGGACAAATCCACAATGCCGAACGGCACGTTTAAGCGTTTAGACGCTTCGCCCGCAACCAGCTGACCCACTCTCGTAATTTTAAACGCGGTGCGTTTCACCGTTTCGGCAACCTCCATAAAGTCGCCGTTCGGCACTTTTTCCAGCGCGCATTTCACAACGCCCGGGCCCGAAACGCCGACATTGATAACGCATTCCGGCTCGGACACGCCGTGAAAAGCGCCCGCCATAAACGGATTATCCTCCACCGCATTGCAGAAAACAACCAATTTTGCACAGCCGATGTTGCCGTCGTCTTTGGTCACTTCCGCCGTTTCCTTTATAATTTTGCCCATTTTGTAAACCGCGTCCATATTAATGCCCGCCTTGGTGCTGCCCACGTTTACCGAGGAACACACCTTTGTGGTTCTTTTCAGCGCTTCGGGAATTGCGTCGATTAACAATTTGTCTTTTTCGGTAAAACCTTTCTGCACCAGCGCCGAAAAGCCGCCGATGAAATTAATGCCGACCGTCTGTGCCGCTTTTTCAAGCGCCAAAGCGTATTTCACATAGTCCTCGCTGCTGTTTCCGTTTGCCAAAAGCGCTATGGGCGTTACCGAAACGCGCTTGTTGATAATCGGAATTCCGTATTCGCGCCCGATATCATCGCCCGTTTTTACCAAATGCTCGGCTTTGTGTGCAATCTTATCATATATCTTTTCGCAGGTTTTATCCACTGAATCCGAAACGCAGTCCAAAAGCGATATGCCCATGGTAATGGTTCTGATATCCAGATTCTCCTGCTGAATCATTTTTATGGTTTCTAAAATTTCAAATGAGTTAATCATTTAAGCGCCCTCCTAAATTCTGTGCATGGAACGGTAGATGTCCTCGTGGGTGATTAAAATCTGAACGCCCATCTCCTCGCCGAGTTTCTCCAAAGCGTCTGCCAAAGCGGAAAATTCGCCTTTCATCTTTTCAATGTTCGTATACATAATCATGGTGAACAAATTATCCATAATGGTCTGCGTAATGTCTAAAATATTTACATTTTTCTCTGCCAGCAGATTGCTTACCTTTGCAATAATGCCCACCTTGTCCACACCGACAACCGTTATAACCGCTTTCATAGTTAATCTCTCCTTTTATTTTCGTTTACTTGCTGCCTGATACATAAAAATTCCTGCCGAAACCGCCGCGTTTAACGACTCGATTTCGCCCAGCATAGGAATGTTTACCAAAAAATCGCACTCTTCTTTTACCAAACGGCTGATGCCCTTTCCCTCGTTGCCGACAACAATGCCGACGCCGCCCGAAAAGTCGGTTTCAAACACCGTTTTTTCGCCGTTCATATCCGCGCCGTAAAACCAAACGCCTTTTTCCTTTAATTCCTGCATGGTGCGCACAAGGTTCGTAACGCGTGCCACCGGCGTATAAAAACACGCCCCCGCCGCGGTCTTGGCAACCGCCGCCGTAATGCCGGTACTGCGGTGCTTCGGGATAATAATGCCGTGCACACCCGCACCGTTCGCCGTGCGGATGATGGACCCCAAATTGTGCGGGTCCTCCACCTCGTCCAAAACGACAATAAACGGCTTTTCGCCTTTTTTCTCCGCAATGTCTAAAATGTCTTTCACTTCGGCATACTCCACCGGCGGAATCAGCGCCGCAACGCCCTGGTGGTTTGCGCCGCCGCTCATTTCGTCTAATTTCCGTCTGTCCGCCTCCACAACGGTGATTTTCTTATCCTGCGCCATGGCGCGGATTTTTACAATCGAGCCTTGTCCCTCGCCTTTCTGAACATATATCTTGTCAATGGTTCTGCCCGATTTTAAAGCTTCCATAACCGGGTTTCTGCCCGTTATAAAGCTGTTTTCCGCAAAATCCGTCTGTTCGGAAACGGCGCGCGGAGAGCGCGCACGCTTATCTTTTTGCTGCTCATTTCTTCTCATTTTTTCTTTTCCTTTTTCATGTATTCAATAAATTTCACAAGGTCTGCCGCCAAAATGGTTAAAAGCACGAAAACAATCAGCCAAATGCCCTTTGTAAACCGCATGGCGTATAGCCCGAACCGTTCCGCCGCCGGCGGAATCAGCGCAATAACAAGGGTTGCCGCAAGAGCAGCTATGGTGTAAAGCGCCGCGCGCCTGTTTTTAAGGAATGCGCCCGACAGCAGAATTTTAGAACTTAAAGTCTGCAGTCCCGTCACAAACACACCGATGCAAAGGAACCAAAACGTCAGCGTTCCCGCAAACAGTGCCGCGTCGGCCTCGGATGCCGACGGAATGGTAAACCGTCCGAAAAAGTAGGTTAAAAGGGATATAAGACCCAAAAGCCCGCCGAATCCTAAACTATACAGCAAGGTTTTCTTGTCCGCAAAATCAAAATTTCGGCTTTGCCGCCCCGCGTTTTTACAAATAAACAAGAATGTCAGCGGCAACAGCACCGCGCCGATCCACAAAAACTGGGTAAACGACAGCGGAAAGCTTGTGATAAACGGCACCGAAAGCAGACCAAACAGCAAAACGCCGAATTTTACGGCAATGCCCTGCCTAAGCGTGCTCTGCTCGTTGGCACACGCAATCCGAACCGCTGAAATCAGGCGCAGAATCCGCGCTTTATCGGGTGCAAACCCGCAGCAAACCGCCTTGACCGATTCCGATACCTCACCGCACGCAAGCGCCGCAGATGCATTTTCGGCAAGCAAAATATCCTCCTGCTTTTCCGCAAGCACCAGCGTTTTCCTGCCCGCCTGTTTCAAAAGGCGCGCCGCACGTGCTTTATCTTCATTCTGCATGTCGCAGAACACGTTATATTTCGTAATTTCCTTTTCCAAAATGCCATCCGATTTCGAGCGGAATTCTTCCGCCGTCATCAGTTTTATATCAGATGTATACTCTTCCGCCGCGGCGATTGCGCGGAAACGGTTTAATGCAGTTAACAAAACGGGAGTTATGCCTTTTGAGCCGCAAGCGCCGAGAAGTGCCGCGCCCTCTTCGTTTTTGCGGCATGTGCAGCCGAACACACCTAAGAAAATCAGGTTTGTTTTTTCGCCTTTCGTGTCCCCGTCATTATCGCTGAACGCAACTGAGCGAACCAACATGCCCGTCTCGGTCAGCACATTTGCCTTTTCAAGCATTTTGGATTTATACGCGTCGTTTAGCTTTAAAAGCGCGCCGTCCACCATAATCTCGTCGCACATGTTTAAAATTTCTTCGGTTTCGCCCATCGAAATGACTCGCACACCGTTCGGGATTAAAACGCCAACCGTCCGCCTTGTGCCCTTGTTTTCTTCAAACTGAAGCGCATGTTTTTCATCTAAAATCTTCTTAAATACACCGAAATCGGACGCGCACCGAACGCATGCCATGTCAAACGCGCTTCCTTTATACACACCGTCTTCGCCGCACTTTGCGTCCGATGCAAGGCATGCCATTTCAAGCATCATTTTCACAATCGGCGCGTCTTTGCCGAATGCCGCGCGCTGCATATCAAAATCTCTGTACTCGGTCACAATGCCGCGCAAATCAAGCTTTTCGGGGCAAATCGCAACCGTTTCATCCGCCAAAAGCGTGTCCGACGCGCTTAAGGTGCGCAGCGCCTCGGGCTGAATCACGCCATATTTCTCGCAGCGAATCAGCCCCTCCGCAACCGAAAGACGGTCGCCGGAGAGCATATCCAACGGACAGGCAACCAAAAACAGCCCCAACGCGGGCAGCAGATAGTCCATCACCTCGCCGCCGCTTATAATGCCGGGCAGAGTTAAAAGCATGCACAAAACAAACACCGCACCGCTTGCCAGATAGATTATTTTTTCAAACTTTTTTCGTTCTTCGGTTTTTTGAGAGGCAGACGGCACATAGGTGTTTTCCATCACAACGCCTTTTCCCTCGCCGAACGCAATGCGCATGGCGGGCAGAACAAATTCTGGGTTCTTGTCCGCATCGGAAATTTCATAATCGGCGGGCGCATTTTCGGGCAGAGTGATTAATCCATCGCCCGAAACAATCCGCATGGGAAAATACACCTCGTCGCCGCCGTTTAGGCGCACAACATCGCCCGAAACCGCATCGCACACAGGAATGAGCCATTCTTTTCCCTCGCGCACAACCGTAATACGCGGCATTTTCTGCATTTTGAGTTTTTCTTCATAGTCACAAAGCTTTGCCGCGCGCACCGAAAAGCACACGCCTTTCATCAAAACCGCAGCCAAAGCAATTAACCCCTCCGCCGCATTGCCCGAGGCAATGAGAAAAACGGCAATTGCAATCATCAAAACCGAGTATACATCGGCAAGCTGCGCCAAAAAACGGCTGACCGCGCCGCTTTTTTTCTTTTTGTGCTCTGCCTCGCGCTTTTGCTCGGCAAGCGATTCGCTCATACCGAGATCTGTATTCGTGTCCAGCAACTCTTCTATTTCCCGAGCGGATAAGGTTTGCCACTCATTTTTCATTCTTTTGTAATCCCCCTATATCTTATGCACCCGAACCCAAACGCGGGTGTTCTGCCTGTTCTCCGCCCTGTTAAACAACTGCCGCAGCTTCGGAAGGAAACCGCGGCGCATTTTGTTTTTTACTCTGTGAAGTCAAATTTTTCATGGATGGCACGAACCGCCTTTTCGGCATTTGCCTTTTTAACCAGAACCGAAATTTTGCTTTCGGAGGTTGAAATCATGTGAATGTTCACGCCCACATCGAAAAGCGCCTCAAACATCATTGCCGCAACGCCGGGGTTGTTCACCATGCCCGCGCCCACGATGGAAACTTTCGAAAACTCGTTGGAGCAGGTTACGTTTTCCGCACCGATCATTTCCGCATTGTCTTTAATAATCTGCATAACTTCGTCTTCGCTTTCCTCCGAAACGGTGAACGAAATATCTTTCTTATTGTCTCTGCCGATAGACTGCAGAATAATGTCTACATTAATTTTGTGCTTGCTGAGCAGTGAGAAAATGCGGAAAGCAATTCCCGGCTCGTCTTTCACGCCCATAATGGCGATTCTTGCAATATCGTTATCTCTTGTTACGCCTCTGACCAACATTCTTTCCACTTTAATTTCCTCCTTAACCACCGTTCCCGGCACTTTTTCAAAACTGGATTTCACTTCCAGATTCACTCTGTATTTTTTGGCAAGCTCAACCGAACGGTTGTGCAAAACGTTCGCACCGAGCGAAGCAAGTTCCAACATTTCATCATATGTAATTTCGTTTAACTTTTTCGCATCCGGCACAATTCGCGGATCTGCGGTGTACACGCCGTCCACATCGGTGTAAATTTCGCACTTGTCCGCATGCAGCGCCGCCGCAATGGCAACGGCAGATGTGTCCGAACCGCCGCGGCCCAAAGTTGTGATGTCGCCGAAGCGGTTAATGCCCTGGAATCCCGCAACGACCACAATGTTGTTTTTGTCAAGTTCTTTTTTAATCCGTTCGGTATCGATTTTCTGAATTCTTGCCGAACCGTAGTTGCTGTCTGTTTTCATACCCAGCTGCCAGCCGGTCAGCGAAACAACCGGAAATCCTAATTTTTCAATTGCCATGGCAAGCAGCGCAATGGAAATCTGCTCGCCGGTGGACAGCAGCATATCCATTTCGCGCTTGGAATGCTTTGGGTTAATCTCGTTTGCTTTTTCGATTAAATCGTCGGTGGTGTCGCCCTGCGCGGAAACAACAACCACAACCGAGTTTCCCTCTTTATATGTGTCGGTCACGCGGCGCGCCACGTTCATAACAAGCGCTGCGTCCGCAACCGAACTGCCGCCGAATTTTTTAACTATTAAACTCATTTTTAAGTCAAACCTCCCGTTTCAAATTTTGCGGAATCTTATCCTTTATCTGTGAACCCGTATGCACGAAATAATGTTTCCGTAGCCCACAAGTTCTTTCTTCTTTTCAAATTCTTTTTCGCCCATTTCGCGCGTTATAAACGCCAGTTCCTCTTCGTCCGAATCGGGGGCTGTTAAAATTTTGCCGAAAATTTCTTCTGCCTTGTCCTCACCTAAGTTTTTAACCCGCATGAAGAACTGCGAAGAGCTTTCCGAAATATCAATCATAAACGACGGATCGTCGTTTTTAACCCACATAAATTTGCCTGCCGGCTTGTTTTCGGCAATATCGATAATGTCTGCCACAACCGCGCTTGCCGTCGGACGCTTGCCCGCGCCCTTTCCGTAAAACATAACCTCGCCGGTCGAATCGCCCACGACCAAAATGCCGTTGAACACATCTTCCACATTGGCAAGCGGATTGGAACGCTCCAAAAGCAGCGGGGAAACGCGTGCAAACACGCGGGAGTCGCAAACCTGAATATAGCCGATCAGCTTAATTACAAAACCCAGACGCTCGGCGCTCGTCACATCCTCAAGTGTGATTTTCGTAATGCCCTCGGTGTAAATTTTGCTGCAGTCCACTTCCTTGCCCGTAATAAGCGAGGCTAAAATGGCAACCTTTCGGCATGCGTCAATACCCTCAACATCCGCCTCGGGGTTGCGCTCGGCATAGCCCAAATCCTGCGCTTTTTTCAGTGCCTCGTCAAAGCTTCTGCCCTTTTTAATCATGCTTGTTAAAATGTAGTTTGTCGTGCCATTCAAAATGCCCATAATCTCGGTTATGGAATTTGCCGCGAGGCACTGATTGAGAGGGCGGATAATGGGAATGCCGCCGCCAACCGACGCTTCGAACATGTAGCTTACGCCGTGCTCTTTTGCAATCTTTAAAAGCTCGGTACCCTTTTTGGCAACCAGTTCCTTGTTGGAAGTTACCACATGCTTGCCTGCCTCAAGCGCCCTTTTCGTGTAGGTATACGCTGGGTCTGTCCCGCCGATGACCTCGGCAACCACCAAAACCTCGGGGTCGTTTAAAATCTCGTCATAATTTTTGGTGAACTTTTCCGCCATGGGATGTCCGCTGAAATCCCGAATATCCAATATATATTTCACATTCAGCTTATCGCCTGTTTTCCCTATCAGGTCGTCCGCGTGTTCGTTTATAATTTCCAAAACACCCGAGCCGACAACGCCAAATCCTAAAATGGCAATGTTTATCATGCGTTCTCCTCCGTCCTGTCTGTTTTTCAGACGGCACGGGTTAAAAAATGAAGGCGGATTTTCTCTTTTTCAGCTCCGCCGAACGTTACCGTGTTTAAAAATAAAAAACCAACACGCACCGTGCCATACTATCTGATTCTATAATTATATATCCTACAGCAAAAAAAATCAAGAAATTTTTCATAAAAACCGCATATTTTCTTGAAAATTTTTGTTTTTTTTGGTATAGTATAAATATAAACGATAAATTTAGCACTTTGAAAGGAATGAAAAGGGCATGAATGAGGATTTTTTATATAAAACAAAACACCATATTCACTTTGTCGGCATCGGCGGCGTGAGTATGTCCTCCTTAGCAAAAGTTATGAAAATGCGTGGCTGCACCGTTACGGGTTCGGACTCAACCGAGTCTGCTTTAACCCGTTCGCTTGAAGACCTTGGTATATCCATAACCTATGCGCACAAAGCAGAGAATGTGCACGGCGCAGATTTGGTGGTGTACACCGCGGCAATAAAAAAAGACAATCCCGAGCTCGTCGAGGCGGCGGCACTTAAAATCGAAACGGCAGAGCGCAGCGTTTTTTTGGGCGAACTGATGCGCGCGTATAAACACCCCTGCTGCATTGCGGGCACCCACGGCAAAACCACAACCACCTCTATGGCGGGCATTATCATGACCGATGCGGCAACCGACCCGACCGTTATGGTGGGCGGGCAGGTAAAAGCGCTCGGCGGCAATTTGAGAATCGGAAAAAGCGACACATTTATCACCGAATCGTGCGAATATGTGGAAAGCTTTTTGAAATTTCACCCCGAAACAGCGATTATTTTGAATGTGGAAGAAGACCATTTGGACTATTTTACAGGCATTGACCACATCATTTCCGCCTTTCACAAGTTTGCGGCACTGGTTCCGGAAAACGGATATGTGATTGTGAACGGAACCGACAAAAACGCACTGAAAGCTGTGGAAAACATTCGTGCAAAAAATATTCAGACCTTCGGGCTGGATGACACATGCACCTTCCACGCCGAAAATATTAAATTTCATGACAGCGGCTGCACCGCCTATGACCTTATGCGCGGCAAAACGAAAATCGGACACATCACCCTTTCGGTTCCGGGCAAGCACAATGTTTTAAACAGCATGGCAGCTGCCATTTACGCTTTAAATTGCGGCGTACCGATTGAAAGCATTGAAAAAAGCCTTGACCGTTTTCACGGAACAGACCGCCGCTTTGAAATAAAGGGCGAGTATCACGGCGCGGTTTTGGTTGACGATTATGCGCACCACCCCACCGAAATCCGCGCAACTATGGAATCGGCGAAAAATTACGGAAAAAAGAAGATTATCGCCGTGTTCCAGTCCCACACATACACAAGAACGAAAGCACTTTTAAAAGAGTTTTCCGAAAGCTTTGATTTGGCGGACGAAATCATCGTAACCGATATTTATGCCGCCCGCGAAAAAGACACCGGGCTGGTTAAACCGCAGGATTTGGTGGATTTGCTGCAAAAAAGAGGGAAAAACGCGACCTACATCAAGGAATTTTCCGACATTGCGGCAGTGCTGAAAGAAAAGGCAGACCCCGACACGCTGATTATAACGGTCGGCGCCGGCAACATCAACCAGGTTTTAAATCTTATGAAAGATTAAACGAAAAGGCGCCCTTCGGGGCGTCTTTTGTTATCTGTTCTTCATTACATATTATCTGTCCCTTGCCTGCCCTTTCATTTTCAACTTTCCACTATCATTTTTCCATTTAAAAACACCGTCCCGCAAAAAATTGTATTATTTATTCAAAAACCGATATATTTTCATACCCCAAAAAACCGATTCTTCGCAGGTGTATGTTCTCTTAGGGCAAAATTCGTCCCCGCTTTCGGTCATAATCTCAAGCACTTTTAAGCTGCACACGGGCGCTTTTGCCCACGCTGCAACTTCCTGCATGTCCGCATATTCCGCATCGCATGCAGGGTCTGCCTTTTCCTCCCACGAAAGCGAAACCTCGCTTATGTATTAAGAGGTTGTGCCCTCAAACCCCGAATCGGTACCGATCAGCAAATACATATTGCCGTCTTTGTCCGCAGTCGCTTCAGCCGACGCGGCATATCGGTTCATTTCGTATTTTCCGGACAGCAGCGTTTCTTCCTTTTAAATTGTACCGATTGTCTGCACATCTTTTCCGCTCTGCGCTTGATTGCCTTTGTCCACGTTCAGGCGGCGGTTGTTTTGGTTCTTTAGATCATAAATAATAGAAAAACCGGCTTATGAGCGCTTTTTTTGTGTTCAAAAATTCAAAAATAATCAAAAAAGATTACACATATTTTTTAGGTTAACATAATATATTATTTATGTAACCGGAATGCACAAGTTATCCACGTTTAAAACGCCGAAAAACAGGGATTTTTCATAAGTTATCCACGTTATCCACCAAAAACCACTAAAGTTGTCCACGAAACAGCCTGTTTTTTTGAATAATTTAACCGCGATTTTACGCCGTTTTTCCAATATTCGACATTTTATTAGTTTACCGTAATGAGACATAAATGAGGGTCACTCTTTTTTTCTTTTTCATCTTTTTTTGATTTTTAACTCTAAATTTCCTGAAAATGTTTGACACTTCGGCGCGAATCTGTTAATATATAGTAGTAGGGAAATCGGCAGAGATTCCGTCGGTTTTCAGGAAAACAGTATGAAAAACAGGCACGTTTCAAAAACCCGCGGAAAAAACGCGCCGATTTGTAAAAATTTGCGGGAGGAAAGGCGGCAATATAATGAAAGAATTTCACACGATTGCGGCGGAGGAGCTGACCCAAAATCCGTTTCATATGATCGGAAAACAATGGATGTTAATCACCGCGAAAAAAGGAGATAAAGTAAACACCATGACGGCGAGCTGGGGCGGCGTCGGCTTTTTGTGGAACAAGCCGGTGGCGTTTATGTTCATCCGTCCGACAAGATATACCTACGGGTTTGTGGAAGACGCCGAAACGCTTAGCTTAAACTTTCTGCCCGAGGCATACCGCAAAGAATTAAATTACTGCGGAACCGTTTCGGGACGGGACGAGGACAAAATTAAAAAATGCGGTTTCCACACGGCAGAGGAGAGCGGCACGCCTTATTTTGAAGAGTCGGACACCGTATTTTTGTGCAAAAAGCAGTACGGACAGATGCTTGTGCCCGAGGGCTTTTGCGACGCGGCGTTTGACCAAAAAATGTATGCGGATAAAAACTATCACAAGCTGTATATTGTCGAAATTGAAAAGGTGCTTTCAAAATGATTGAGTTTAAATCCAGGGACTGGATTCCGAAAGACGTGGAAATTGCGGTTTCGTATAACCGCCGCACGGTGCATTTTAAAGAACATGTACACGATTTTATTGAAATCGTGTACATTGTTTCCGGCAAATGTATGCACTTTATAAACGGTGCGCCGCACGAGGTGCAGAAAGGCGACCTTATATACATCGGTAACGGCGAAACGCACGCTTTTGAATCGGACAGTGAGGTGTGCTCGTATGAAATTTATGTGCGCCCCGAGTTTATCTACAAAAAACTGCTTGCCGAACAGCCGAGCGACGTAATGGCGCTTTCGCTGTTCCGCGAATTTTCCGCCGAAATTTCAAACATTTCGCCCAAAGTGTCGTTTGCCGGGGCGGACATGGTGGAGGTTGAGCATCTGTTTTCACGCATGAAACACGAACAGCACACAAAAGAACCGGGCAAAGACTCGATTTTGAAGGGATATTTTTTGGTTTTACTGACTATGTTCCTGCGCGAAATCCGCAAAAACCAAATGCTGCATTTTGACAAGCAGCTGCAGCGGATTATGCCCGAAATTATGCAATATATTGAAGAAAATTACTACAAAACGCTGTCGCTGGAGGAGCTGGCGGAAAAGTCGTTTTACAATCCGTCTTACTTCAGCCGCATATTTAAGGAGCTTTACGGAAAAACGCTGACCGAATACATCACCGAAAAACGGATTATGGAGGCGGTGCGCCTTTTGGAAAACACCGACCTTACCATAGAAGAAGTGTGTCGGCGGGTTGGTTACAGTGACAAAAAGCATTTTTACAAAATGTTTAAAAACAAAATGGAATTAACGCCCGGGCAGTACCGCAGAGAAACCGTGCTGCACCATAAATAAACGGGCTTCACAATAAAAAAGGGGATAAAATGAGAAACGAATTTTTTAACGGATATAATGAAAAAGACAGTTTATACCTTTGCTACTGCGGCTATGAAAACTGCCGCGCGGGGCATGGCATGCCGCCGCACATCCGCGACTGCTATCT
>CAKSHV010000018.1 GCA_934457515.1 uncultured Clostridia bacterium | reverse complement strand
GGACAAAGCAATTTCTTATTTGGAAACCGCGCCGCTGCCGACCGTGATTAAGGCAGACGGTCTGGCGCTCGGAAAGGGTGTTGTGATTGCCGAAACGAAAGAAGACGCTGTATCGGCGGTGCGCTCCATGATGGAGGACAAGGTGTTCGGCAACAGCGGCAGCCGCATTGTCATTGAAGAATTTTTAACCGGCCCCGAGGTTTCGGTTTTAAGCTTTACAGACGGCAAAACGGTTGTGCCCATGGTTTCTTCCATGGACCACAAGCGCGCGCTTGACGGCGACAGGGGATTAAACACCGGTGGGATGGGAACGGTTGCGCCGAACCCGTATTACACGCCCGATGTGGCAAAAATCTGCATGAAAACCATTTTTCTGCCCACAATCGAGGCGATGAACAAAGAGAAAAGACCCTTTAAGGGCTGTTTGTACTTTGGTTTAATGCTTACCAAAGACGGCCCGAAAGTGATTGAATACAACTGCCGTTTCGGCGACCCCGAAACCCAGGTGGTTCTGCCGCTTTTAAAAACCGATTTGTTTGAAATCATGCAGGCAGTTACCGAAGAGCGTTTGGCGGATTTGAATATTGAATTTTCAAAGGTCAGCGCGGCTTGCGTTGTCATGGCGTCAAACGGTTATCCGAAAAAGTACGAAACGGGTTTTGAAATTCATGTTTCGCCTGATTTTAAAGGCGAACTGTTTGTGGCAGGTGCGAAAAAAGAAAACGGAAAACTTTTAACTTCGGGCGGCAGAGTGCTTGGCGTTACCGCCGTGGCGGACAGTTTGAAAGAGGCTGTTTCAAAGGCGTATGAAGAAGTGAAAAAGGTTTCGTTTGAAAACGCGTATTACAGAACGGATATCGGTCAGCGTGCCTTGCGGGCAAAGGAGGAGTAACATGGTTTTCAGAGTGTATGCAGAGAAAAAAGAGGGACTTGCAAACGAGGCGGCGGCGCTGAAATCGGACATTGTTTCATTTTTAAACATTCCGCTTGATGGCCTTCGGGTGCTGAACCGCTATGATGTGGAAAATATTGATAAAGATTTGTTCGAATATGCGAAAAAGACTGTTTTTTCCGAACCGCAGTTAGATGTGGTAAGCGACGATTTTCGGGCGGACGAGGGCGATTTTGTGTTTGCAACCGAATATCTGCCCGGTCAGTTTGACCAGCGTGCAGACTCGGCGGCGCAGTGTATTCAAATCATCTCCCAAGGCGAAAAGCCGATTGTACGCACCGCTAAAATTTACATCTTAAAGGGCAATTTGTCTGAAGATGACCAAGAGCGCATTAAAAAATATGTGATTAACCCGGTGGAAAGCCGTGAGGCGGCGCAGGAAAAGCCCGAAACCTTAAAAATGAACTACACCGTGCCCGAATCGGTTGAGGTGCTTGACAGTTTTACCGCCCTTTCGGATGACGAATTAAATGAATTTATTAAAAAATACGGCTTGGCAATGGATTTGGACGACATTAAATTCTGCCGCACCTATTTCCTTTCGGAAAAGCGTGACCCGACCATTACCGAGATTCGCATGATAGACACCTATTGGTCGGACCATTGCCGTCACACCACCTTTTTAACCACCATTGACTCGGTTCGTTTTGAAGACCCGCTTTTGGAAAAAGCGTATGGCGACTATCTTGCGGCACGAAAGGAAATCGGCAGAACAAAGCCCATTAATTTAATGGACATTGCAACCCTTTCCACAAAAGTTTTGTCGAAAAACGGAAAGCTTAAGAATTTGGACGAGTCGGAGGAAATTAACGCGTGCACCGTTAAAATCAAGGTAAATGTAGAGGGCGAAGAGCAGGACTGGCTGCTTTTGTTTAAAAACGAAACTCATAATCATCCCACCGAAATCGAGCCGTTCGGCGGCGCGGCGACCTGTATTGGCGGCGCAATCCGCGACCCGCTTTCGGGGCGGTCTTATGTGTATGCGGCAATGCGCGTAACCGGCGCGGGCGACCCGCTAAAGCCGGTTTCCGAAACCTTAAAGGGTAAGCTGCCCCAGCGCAAAATTGTAACCACTGCGGCAAACGGCTACAGCTCATACGGCAATCAAATCGGCCTTGCGACCGGTCAGGTGGACGAGCTGTATCATGAAGGCTATGTGGCAAAACGCATGGAAATCGGCGCGGTGATTGCGGCGGCGCCTGCCGAAAACGTGAGAAGAGAGCGCCCTGATGCGGGAGATGTTGTGATTCTTCTTGGCGGCAGAACCGGGCGCGACGGCTGCGGCGGTGCAACCGGCTCGTCGAAATCGCACACGCTTTCTTCTTTAGAGCAGTGCGGCTCGGAGGTGCAGAAAGGTAATGCGCCCGAAGAAAGAAAGCTGCAAAGACTGTTCAGAAATAAAGAAGCGTCGCTTTTAATCAAGCGGTGCAATGATTTTGGTGCAGGCGGTGTTTCGGTTGCGGTCGGCGAACTGGCAGACGGTCTTGTGATTGATTTAAATAAAGTACCGAAAAAATATGAGGGCTTGGACGGCACCGAGCTTGCCATCAGCGAATCGCAGGAAAGAATGGCTGTTGTGGTTGCTCCGAAAGACGTGGCACGTTTTAAAGAGCTTGCCTATGCCGAAAATTTAGAGGCAACCGAAATTGCGTATGTAACCGAAGAACCCCGTCTTGTTATGCACTGGAACGGCAAGGCGATTGTTGACCTTACGCGTGAATTCTTAAATTCCAACGGCGCAGAAAAACACATTACCATAGCGCCCGAGGCACCGAAAAATTTTGACAGGCAGGTAAGCGATTCGTTTGAAGAAAAATATAAATCGCTTGCGGGAGATTTAAACGTGTGCTCCAAGCGCGGACTTTCCGAGCGGTTTGATTCCACAATCGGCGCAAACACCGTTTTAATGCCGTTCGGCGGCAAAAATCAGCAAACCCCCATTCAGGCAATGGTGCACAAAATTGCGGTTGAGGGCGCGCATACCGACACATGCTCGCTGATGTCCTGGGGCTTTAATCCGTATATCGCGGAAAAAAGTCCGTATCACGGCGCGTATTTGGCGGTGGTGGAATCGGTTTCCAAGCTGATTGCAACAGGTGCCGAATTTAAAGATGTGTATTTAACCTTCCAGGAATATTTTGAAAAACCGATGAAAGACGAAAAACGCTGGGGCAAGCCCCTTGCGGCGCTGCTCGGTGCATTCGAGGCGCAAAAAGACTATGAAATTGCGTCTATCGGCGGCAAGGATTCCATGAGCGGCACGTTTGAGCATATCGATGTTCCGCCGACGCTGGTTTCGTTTGCGGTTACGACCGACAATGTGAAGAATATCATCTCGCCCGAATTTAAGGGTGCGGGGCACAAAGTGGTTTGGTTAAAACCCGAATATGAAAACGGCCTGCCCGTTAAAGACTCAGAAATTGCGCTTTACAGCGAAATAACGCGCCTTATGCGCGAGAATAAAGTGCTTTCGTGCAGCACGCTGACCTATGGCGGCGCGGCGGAAGCGGTTATGAAAATGGCGTTCGGAAACGATATCGGTTTTGTCTTTGAAACGGACGAGCACATTTTCGACTATGCCTACGGATCGTTTGTTTTAGAGCTTGCAGAGGACTTGCAGGTCGGCAAAACATTGGGTTACACCACCGAAAAGAAAGAGATTTCGTGCAAAGATGCGGCAGTTTCGCTTTTCGATTTGCTTTCGGTTTACGAAAACAAATTAGAGCCTGTATACCGCTGCAATATCGAGCAAAAAGCGGAGATTCCTGCCGTGAATTACAGTGTAAATACGTGGGCGCATGCAAAAGAAAACTTTGCAAAACCGCGCGTTTTAATTCCTGTTTTTCCGGGCACAAACTGCGAGTATGACACGGCGAAAGCCTTAAAAACGGCGGGCGCTGCGCCTGAAATTATTGTCATTAACAACCTTTCCGCAAAAGGAATTGCAGATTCTGCGGACTATTTTGCAAAGAAAATCAAGGAATCGCAGATTATCTTTATTCCGGGCGGTTTTTCGGGCGGCGACGAGCCGGACGGTTCGGGCAAGTTTATTACGGCGTTTTTCCGAAATGAAAAAATTAAGGCAGAGGTAAACGACCTGCTTAAAAACCGCGACGGACTGATGTGCGGCATTTGCAACGGTTTTCAGGCTCTGATTAAGCTGGGTCTTGTTCCGTTCGGCGAGATTATTGACGCCGACGAAAATTGCCCCACGCTGACTTATAACACCATCGGACGGCACCAGTCGCGCCTGGTGCGCACCAGGGTTGCCTCCAACAAATCGCCCTGGCTTTCGGAAACGGCTCCCGGCGATATGTTTACCGTTCCGATTTCGCACGGCGAGGGCAGATTTATTGCAAGCGATGATTTAATTTGCCGCCTTGCCGAAAACGGACAGATTGCAACCCAGTATGTGGATTTGGAAGGCAATCCCACGGCAGATATTCATTTTAACCCCAACAATTCCATGCTTGCCATCGAGGGCATTACCTCGCCGGACGGCAGAGTTTTGGGTAAAATGGGACACTCCGAGCGTATCGGCGGCGGACTTTATAAAAACGTCCCCGGCGAATATGACATGGGTTTGTTCCGCTCGGCGGTTAAATATTTTAAATAAAATTACTAACGCTTTAAAGGCAGGCGCACCAAACGGTGCGCCTTTTCTGATTGAAAAAGGAATTTTTCTCAAAGTGAAACATGCGCAGTTTATCGGCACCTTTTTATCACCCCTCGATTCTGTGAGGCATAGTATGTAGTGCAGGAATGTGAATGAAATCAATAAGGTAATGGGGTGCAGGGAATGCAAAAAGAACATTTTTTGGTTGCGGGCGGGGATATGCGGCTGATCGGCACAGCAAACGCCCTGTTTGAAAAAGGGTATGACACGGCTGTATATCTGGTGCAGGAAAGTCCGTTTTTAAATCCGGGAATTCCGATTTTGGATGCGCCCTGTTTTTCGGATTTCGACCGCATTATTTTGCCGCTGCCGTGCTCGAGAGATGATGTGCATTTAAGCTGCGCTTATGACGATAAGCCCGTCCTTTCGGACGTGTTTTCGGCGCTGAATGAGAAACAAAGAGTGTATGGCGGAAAGCTGTCGCCCTATGTTTTGTCGCTTGCCAGAGAGGCAAATGTTCCTGTGTACGACTATTTGAAAGACGAGAGCTTCAGCATAAAAAACGCGGTTTTAACCGCAGAGGGTGCGCTTACGGTTGCCATGCAAAACACGCAGCGTTCAATTTGGGGCTCGTCCGTTTTGGTTGTCGGCTACGGCAGAATTGCCAAAGTTTTGGCAAACATGCTGTCGGACTTAAACGCGCATGTTACGGTTGCGGCGCGCCGAAAAGAGGCACTTTCGTGGATTGAGGCAAACGGCTTTGTGCCCTGCCGTATGGAGGACGCGGACGAGGAAATTGCCAAGGCGGATATTGTGTTTAACACGGCGCCTGCACGGCTTTTGAATCTGCGCCGTATGAAAAATCATGCCGTTTATATCGAGCTTGCCTCGAAACCCTACGGGGCGGGTTTCGGACGGCTTGACAAAGAGGGCGGAAAGTTGTATAATATTTAAATCTCAATAATAAATTTCGTATTTTTTAATAGATTGTAAGAGGGAGGATATGGACAATGACAGAGAGCATATTTGTGCAGTTAGAATGGCTTCTTCGCATTATATTGGCAGGCTTTTGCGGCGCACTGGTCGGCTACGAGCGCCGAAACCGCGGCAAAGAGGCGGGGATTCGGACGCATGCCATTGTGGCGCTTGCCTCGGCGCTGATTATGATTATTTCGCTGTACGGCGGCCGCGAAGGGTATGATACATCAAGAATTGCGGCGCAGATTGTGTCGGGCGTCGGCTTTTTGGGCGCGGGCATGATTTTTGTGCACAAGAAAATGGTAACGGGCTTAACCACCGCGGCGGGCGTTTGGGCAACGGCGGGCATCGGCATGGCAATCGGTGCGGGCATGTATACCTTAGGTGTTGCCTCGGCACTTATCATTGTGCTGTTTCAGGTTATTCTTCATAAAAACTTTATCTTAAATAAGTCAGACCACCTGGTTCTCGGGCTTAGACCGAATTCTGCCGTGCTTTCGGAAATTCGGAAAGTTTTGGAGGAAAACGGCGTTGTGATTGAAGAAATGGAGCTTGAAAAGCACACGGCAAAAACAGAGGTTATCATGACGGTGATTTTTTCCAAAACCTACAGTTTTTCCGATTTTGCGGCATATTGTGCTGAAAATGAGGATGTTTTGTCTATTAGCATTTAAAATAACCCCCTCAAAGTGCTATCTTTTGAGGGGATTTATTTGTTTATTTATTCTGTTTAAATTGCAGGCGGTATGCCGCGGGTGACATGCCGGTTTCCTGTTCGAAATGAATCCGAAACTGGTTGTAGTTCGGAAACTGGCAGATTTCAGAAATGTAGGTCGCGGTGTAGTTCGGCTGTTCTTTAAGCAGCCGCATGGCGTGGCGAAGCCTTTGATTTATAATATATTTTTGCGGACTTATACCGTAAAACCGTTTGAACATGTGGCGAAAATGCTCATAAGAATAGTTGGTCATGTCCGCTAAATGCTTTAGGTCAATCGGCTGCAAAAGATTGTATTCAATTTCCGAAATCACTTTTCCGAATAAATTTCTCGGCTCATAGTCTGTTTCGGTCATGCGCATAATTTCAATCATCATCAGCGTGCAGTAGGCGTCAAGCGCCTGTTGCTTATTTTTTTGTGTTCTGTACTGTTCTTCGCGTATTTTTTTAAAAAAGCCGAAAATGCGTTTGTCCGCCGTGTCTTTTAAAATCTGCGGGAATAACGGCTCGTCCGTGTCTATCATGATGCACCAGGGGGTGGTGGACGACTGATGTGTTTCGTTCATTTTCATGCCCTTCGGCGTGACGGTAAAGGTGTTCGGCTCGTAAAAAAAGCAGTTTTCTCCAATGTTCGTAATGCCGCTGCCGCGCTCGTAATACACAATTTCGTGCGCATTGTGCGAGTGGGTCGGAATTTTCCTTAAATCGCAATACCGATAAATATACATTCTGTTAAATTGAAACATTTTTCATCACCAACCAAAAACAAGTAGTTTATTCAGCCAGTTACAGTATAGCACACTTTTATAAAAAATGCTATACTGAATTTGTAAAATTTTATAAAGGAGAAAAAGGATGAAAAAACTAATTTGTTTTATTTCGGTATTTTGTATGCTGTTTTCCTTTGCACAAAGCGCGTTTGCAGCGGATGAGTATGTTGTACGCTATGATGACGCGTCCGTTTCCTATACCGGGAACTGGACACAAAGCACGCAAAACTGCATGCCGAATACGCAGGGAAGCAAAATGACATCGAATTCGGCAGGTACAGCCATATTCAAGCTGCCGAGCGGTGCGAAAGCGGGGAATTACAGAATTTATTATTTTCTGGCGCACACCACCACAACTGGCATGACTATTGCGGTAAACGGCGTGGATGCGGGCTTTAATGCTTCGTGCTACGGCTACAGCGCGGGCGCAGTGAACGAATACGTTGCGCTTGGCGGTGACAGAACCTATTCTCTTCGGGGCGACGGAACGGACGAGGTGGTTTTAACCTCGGGCAGTGCGGGCTATTCGCGCGCAACCTCAATTAAATTCGTTTATGTGGACAGTATAGCGCGCGAAACATATAAAGTTTCGTATGACGACCCGTCGGTTACATATTCGGGAACGTGGAGCGTTTCAAGCAGCATTTACGGCGATGAGGGAAGAGCAGGCAGTAAAACAACAACCGCTGCGGATTCGGCGGCTTATTTTCCGCTCCCCGAAGATGCAAGCGAGGGCATGTATGCCATTTATTATTTTCTGGCGCACACCACAAGCGACTACGCGGCAACGGTCGGCGAAAATACCTATACCCTTTCGGTTTCGGATTACGGCTACACCAAATCGGCAACAACCGTTCGGCAATGGATTCGAATCGGCGGGGAGGACGCGCTTTTCCGCTTAAAAGGCGGCGAGGGGATTTCTTTTAAACAGCGCGGATACACGCGTGCAACCTCGGTTCTGTTTGTGCGCATGGCAAATGTGCCCGCGGAGGGAAAAGTGAATTTTCAGCGCATCGGTTTGTCGGACAGCGGATTTTTAAAATCAGACGGCTGGACAAGCGCGACTATGCCTGATTCCGCAGGCAATGCGGCAAGCTTATATACCAACAAAAGCGGCGAATACGTGTCTTACACGCCGAAAAACTTAGAAGAGGGCTGGTATGACGTAAGCTTTTGGAACATTAAATATAACAGCAATCAGAATCCTGTCAAAATGACGGCAAAGGTCGAATCGGGCGGCAAAACGAGGAATGTTTCGGACCTGCCCGTTAATACCGAGAGCGAAAACCGCGGCGGTATCTGGAGCAAAATCGGCACGTTTTATTTTGACGGAACGAATAACGAAAAGGTAAGCTTAATAACAACGGGCGGTGATTTTGCCCGCGTGGCAGACATGAAATTTGAGAAAAACGAGAATTATGTGCCCGACTACATCACGATTTCGGATAAAACGACCGAAATAAATGCCGTGCAGAGCACAAAAATCGACTCAAACGGCGGCACGTTTGCAATTTATGCGCAAGGCGTTTCAAATGCATATCTTAAAATTTCAAACGGCGGCGATGTGGTAAATGCGCTGCGCATCAAAAGCGGCGCCGATAAAACATATGTCGGAACGGTAACGCTGCCGGGTGACACATTTTTAACTATGCGGTTAAGCGGCGATTATGACGGCGGCAAACTGATTTTTGAAAATGTGACGGACAAGCCGCATGCAGACATCACTCTGACCGACGCGCTGATGAACAACACGCCGATTTATGAACTTTCGGCGGGCAAAATCGGCATTTCGGCAAAACTTTCGAATCTTTCGTCCGCATCCTGCGTGGTACTTGCGGGACTTTACGACGGCGACAGCTTAATAGGCTCTGCGGTTTCCGATGTTAAAACCGTTGAAAACGGCGGGGCAGAGGCAAGCCTTAGCATGAATATTTCAAAGCTTACGCAAAACAGCGTTTTAAAAGTTTGCGTGTGGGACAGTTTTGCCGGCATGCACCCGCTTATCAAACCGCAGCTTTTTTATCCGTACACCGGCACGGCGCCCTATCTGATTTTCCCGGACGATTTTTCTTCGCTCGGCAGCTGGGCAAAAGAGCCGTATTCGGGCTCGCTTTCGGGACTTGCGCTTGCGGGGCGGTCAAGCACACAGGCCGAGGCGAAAGACGCGACCGTTTCGATATATGCCGAAACGGGCAAAACCTGCCGCCTGTGGGTCAGAAGCCGAAACTTTGCGGATTCCGCGGGAAAACGGACGTTTCATGTGGCGGTTAACAACGTGCAGAGTGAAAGGCAGTTCGGCACAACGGCAAAAGACGGATTCTGCTGGGAAGACGGTGGTTTGATTTCCCTTAAAAAGGGCGAAAACACCCTTTCGCTGATTGATACTTCGGGCTACTACGCGCGCTTAGACGCGGTTTTAATCACAGATGATTTAAGTTTAAACGAACCGAAAAACAGTTTTAATACTTTGCTTGCGGAAAATAATCGCGTGCAGCCGATTGTGATGGAAATGGAGGAAAAAGACAGAATGGAAAACTTTGCAATTGACAAGAATTTCAGCGGCGGCAACATTTTACTGGATGGAAAAAAGCAGGATGTTGTGTATATCCGTCCCGACCTTTCGGACACCTCAACCGACTGGTTTTACTGGAATTTTAAAGCCACTTCCGATGTTGACCGTACCGTAACGTTTAAGCTGATTAACACGGGCAACAAGTCTTTAAATTTAATTTCTGCCTCGGGTGCGGCATATTCGACCGATGAAGAAAATTGGAGCTTTATTTCCGAATCTGCGTATAAATCGGAGTTTACGTATACATTTAAGGCAGGGCAGACCGTGCATTTTGCGTGCACCATACCCTATGTTTTAAGCGATTTGGAAAGTTATATCGCAAAAATAAAGGCGAACAACAAAAATGTGAAAGTGTCAACGCTTTGCACCTCCGAGCAGGGAAGAGAAGTGCCGCTTTTTACTATCGGAAATGAGGAAAGCGGAAAAGCAATTGTGTTCACTTCGCGCCACCACTGCTGTGAAGCTTCGCCTTCGTTCCTGTTAGAGGGGCTTGTGGACTATATTTCAGAGGAAATGCCCGCCGAGATTTTGGACAATTATTGTTTTTATATCGCGCCCATGATGGATGTGGACGGTGTTGAAAACGGCGACCAGGGCAAGCAGCGGATTCCGCACGACCACAACCGCGATTATGAAGAAAAGATATACAATTCCGTTCGGGCACTGACTGATTTTGCGGCGGACAAAAACGTGGTTGCGTTTATGGACTATCACTGCCCGGGCCTTGCAGATTCTGTTCCGTACCTTTATTATGATTCGACGAGTGATAAAGACGAGGTTATGCTGTTTGCAAGCTATTTAAAAGCGGCGCAGACAGAGGCGGGCGAGAAAAACACCATTTTGTATGACGGGTCAAGAGATTATGACGACAAGCATTTTAAGGCATGCTCGAAAGGGTATTTTTACCTGGAAAAGGGTGCTAAACTTTCCACAACCTTTGAATTTCCGTACACCGGCAAGGTTGGCAACGAATACACGCCCGATAAAGTCCGCGCGTATGGCAAAATTGTCGGCAAAGCATATGAAAACTACATCTTAAATGAATTGAAATAAACAAATGAAAATTCCCGCATGCAATTGCATGCGGGAATTTTTAAATTTATAAAACTTTAAAATTCATAAAAAGCAACCACGCCGATGGTAGCGCTGCGGCGCATGTTGTTTGCCGCCCAGGAACTTTTAAGGGCGTTAACATGCACAAACGCAACCGCGTTTCCCACAAGATTTGTGCCGTTTAATGCGCATTTTGCCGCAATCATGCTGCCTTTTGAAGGGGTGCAGTTCATTTTTTCGGTGTGTGCCGGCGGATATTGCACGCCGTGCTTGGTGTCTAAAATCGCCTCGCGGATAGTATTCGGATAAGCCGGAGAGGCAACGCGGTTTAAAACCGTGTTTGCAACACCGATCCCGGTTGCCAAGCTTTCGTTTCCGCACTCAATCTGTACCAGGCGCGACAGCCAAAGCAAATCGTCCTGCGTGTAAGAAAAATCCTTGCATGCGTCCGGAACGGTGACATTTTCGGCCGTAATGCGGACAATTAAATAAAATCCGTCCCACTCGACCGCATATCCCAGCGGTGCGCAAACCGCTTTCACGGGCACGAAAGTTAGATTGTTATATAACTTTCCCGCGCTGTTTTCAAGCGTTTTTCCGTTCAGCACGGAATTTCTGCCGTCGGTATAAAACAAAAAGGCGTTACCGTCTTTTTGCATCTGCGCGCATTTTTCGGTTTCGTTCCAGCTAAGCGTTGCCGAAATTGCATCGGACAGTGCGCGCAGCGGAATGTAGGTTGTTCCGTTTTCCACAAACGGCTTTTGCGTGCAGGCAATGAAATCGCCGTTTAGCATAATGTCAATCGGAACGTTAAACCCTTCAACCGATTCGGGAGCGGCAAGCGCCAACATGCCCGTGAAAAGGAACATGCACGCCAAAATGCCGCACAAGATTTTTTTCATCATATAAATTTCTCCTGTCTTTGTTTTTTCGGTGCAGTATACCAAAAAAACGCGGATTTTATGCTGCGTTTTGCGGGTGAAAATAGGGTGCAAAACGCAAAATAAGAGTCTTTTGTAAAAGTTTTGCAACAGTATTATAC
>CAKSHV010000017.1 GCA_934457515.1 uncultured Clostridia bacterium | reverse complement strand
CAGTAAAATGCTTTAGCATTTTACTGCAAAAGGAAACGCTGCGGAACGGTAAAGCGGTTTTCTGTCAAGAAAACTGCGATAAAGTGAAGCGAGCGGTGACGTGCCAGCCCTTGCAACGAGCCAAAAATCAGGCACGCGTCAAAGCAAACTGCGCATGTTTCGCTTTTTATGTTCAAAAGCTCAACGCCGCTCCGTTGCTTTTCCTTTTTCGTGAAATTTGGCTGCGCCGCATTTCACGATGCCCTTTCAGGGCAAAACCTTCATTTTGATTTTTGGCGTATTTTAGTTTTGAGGGAATTTCCCTCAAACTTCCTTTTCTTGCCGAAAAACTATGTTTCTCGATAACTTTTCTTAGATTTAGAGCAAACCCGTGCCACTCTAAATTTGCCTTTTTGCGGTCCGGACTTTTTTACATTTCCTTTTTATTGTCCGAGTGTCTTTAAATATTCACGGCTTTTCTTAACCGCCTCTAACGAAGGTAAATCATAAGTCTGATCCTGCTCTACGATAACATATTCCGCACCTGCTTTTTCGGCTGCGTCCAAGATTTTTGTAAAGTCCTGAATACCATCGCCGCAGGGCGCAAACTTAAAGCCGGTTTCTTCCTTGCTCGCTTTCTTTTCTTCCTTGCCGTCGCTGCCGATTAACGCGTAAACCGGGCCTGCACCCAATTTTTCGCAAACAAAGTCCTTTAAATGTACAACCGGAGCACGACCCGTGTATTTCAGCAGGTAATCTGCCGGGTCATAGCCTGCATAGTGAACCCAGCAGGTGTCGATTTCGGTCTGCAGCAAATCAGCCGGAATGGTTTCATACAGCCAGTCGAGCTTAAATTTGCCGTCAACCTTTTCAAATTCAAAATCATGATTATGGTACAGCATGGCAATGCCGTTGTCTTTCAAAAGCTTTGCAACCTTTTTAATGTCTGCAACCGCCTTATCAAAGTTTTCCGAACCCTTGTGGTTTTCGGGTCCCATCCACGGAATTGCGCTGTATTTAGCGCCGATGGTCTTTAAGTAGTCCACCGCTTCCTGTCCCTTTTCCAGGAACAAATCATAGCTCTGATGAACCGAAATTGCCTTTAAGTCAAATTCGTCTAACATTGCTTTCACTTCTTCGGCGGTTTTGCCGTAGTAGCCTGCAAATTCCACATAATCATAGCCCATTTCTTTAATGGCTTTCAATGTTTTGTACATATCCTTTTCCATTTCGTCACGAACGGAATACAGCTGAACGCCGACTTTAAACTGTTTCATGTATAAATCCCCTTTCAATATGTAAAATCTGATTTCTCTACGCTTATTATAGTACGATTTTTCAAAAATGTCAATTCTCTTTTGCATTTTTCAGGGCATATTTTTTTGGCGACAGCCCGCACATATTTTTAAACAGCTTGGAGAATGCAAACGAGTCCTCATAGCCGACCATAGACGACACCACCGAAACCGAAAGCCCTGATTTAAGCAGCTTTTTCGCCTCGGAAATACGTTTGTTTAACAAGAACTGCTGCATGCTGATACCGTTTTTTTCTTTGAATATGCGGGACAGATACCGCCTGTCCAGCCCAACAGACAAGGCAACCTGTTCAATGCGCACCGGATACATGTAATTGTTCAGCAAAAAATTTTCGGCAATTTTCACATAATTTTTATTTTCCTTGCCTTTAAAGATGTCGGAAAGCAGCAAAAAAATCTGTCCTGTTAAATATTCCTCGCGCATAGAACGCATGTTTTCGCACCGGATCATGTTTAAAAACAGGCTCACATCCACCTCAAAAACAGGATTTTTCAGTTCTTTTAAACGCATCGCCTGCTCACCCGAAAATTCAACCCAAATGTAATACCAAGGATTTTCCGCATCGGCAGTATAGGTTGTAATCTCTTCCGGTTCAATTAAAAACGCCTCGCCCTGCTCTACAGGGTACGCTTCACCGTTTTTGTAAAGCGTGCCTCTCCCTTCCACCACGCAGTGCAGCAGAAAATTGTGGCGCACAGCCGGACCGAACGAATACCCCGGTTTGCAGTGCTGATACCCGCAGAACACGGGATTAATTTCCTTAAAATGCATGTTTTGCATGGGAATGGAACACATAATCTCCAAAATAGCACACCGCCTTTTTGTTACTTCTTTCCGATTTCGGTTGGCAAGTTAAAGCCGACTTTTTCCTTATTTTATCACAAATTTGCGCCGTTTGCAACAAAAATCTTTTTTGATTACTTTGTACAAAAATTACATTTTGACATATTTTGGTTACATTTATCCATGTTCTTTTGGAATGAAGTATGCTAAACTGTACTCGAAAAAAGAAAGAAAGGAATACTAAACATGATTAAAGTTACTTTTATGGGTGCGGGCAGCACGGTTTTTGCCAAAAATGTTTTGGGCGATGTTATGCTGTGCGAGCATCTGCATGACACCGAAATTGCACTATACGATATTGACGGCGAGCGTTTGGAGGAATCCTATGCCGTTATTACCGCGCTGAACGAAAAATTAAACGAAAACCGCGCAACCGTTAAAACCTACCTTGGCGTGGAAAACCGCAGAGAAGCGCTGTTCGGCGCAGATTTTGTGGTAAATGCCATTCAGGTGGGCGGCTACGAGCCTTCAACCGTTATCGACTTTGAAATTCCGAAGAAATACGGCCTCCGTCAGACCATCGGCGACACGCTGGGTATCGGCGGCATATTCCGCGCCCTGCGCACCATCCCCGTCCTTCGTGATTTTGCAGAGGATATAGAAGCGGTTTGCCCCTCGGCTTGGTTCTTAAACTACACCAACCCCATGGCAATGCTTACAGGCTACATGCAGCGTTTCACTAACGTGAAAACCATCGGTCTTTGCCACAGCGTGCAGGTCTGCACCGAAAACCTTTTAAAATCACTTGATATCGAGACAGACGGCTTTATCGATAAAATCGCGGGCATCAACCACATGGGCTGGCTTTTGGAAGTCACCGACATGAAAGGAAATGACTTATATCCCCTTATCCGCGAAAAAGCGGCAAGAAAAAATGAATCCGAAAAGCACAGCGACATGGTTCGTTTCGAATACATAAAGCGCTTCGGCTACTACTGCACCGAAAGCAGCGAACACAATGCGGAATACAATCCGTTCTTTATTAAGTCGAAATATCCCGAACTGATTGAGCGGTTCAACATTCCGCTGGACGAATATCCGCGCCGCTGTGTAAATCAGATTGCAAACTGGAAAAAGCAGAAGGAAGAGCTGTTTGCGGGCGGGGAAATCACCCACGAGCGCAGCCGTGAATATGCGTCGCACATCATGGAGTCCATGGTTACAAATAAGCCTTATAAAATAGGCGGAAACGTAATCAATAACGGTCTAATCACAAACCTTGTGCCCAAGGCTTGCGTTGAAGTTCCGTGCCTGGTTGACGGAAACGGCATTCAGCCGACCCATATCGGCGAACTTCCGCTGCAGCTTGCGGCAATGAACAGCACAAACATCAACCCGCAGCTGCTTGCCATCGAGGCGGCGGTTACAAAGGACAAAAGCTATGTGTATCAGGCAGCTATGCTTGAACCGCACACCGCAGCCGAACTTTCGATTGACCAAATCATTGCCATGTGTGACGAGCTTTTAGAGGCGCACAAAAACGCCGGTTTCCCCTGCTTGGTATAAAATATCGAATCTTAAATCCCCAAAGCGAATCGCTTTGGGGATTTCTGTTTAAAAAGCAGCACTGCAAATAATCGCTAAAATACTGAGCGCAACACTGAGCGCCACGTCCTTTGTAATTTTTTCCTTGTAAAACACGCGCGCCGCAATCGTGACAAAAATCAAGCCCAGCGCACCGCTTAAAATCGAATACAGATAGAGCGGCATAAATTTAAATATGTAGGCATTCAGTATCGACCCGATGTTTGATGTCGCGGTAATCAGCGCAATGCTGCCGATTTGACCGGCTTTAAACACAGGAATTTGCTGCCGTTGCCGCTTACATTTCACGCAAAAAATACCAAACACCACGCCGCATACCGCAAACAGAAAAACATTCAGCCAGAAAAAGCAATGGGAGGGCGGAAGCACGCGGCTGTCCTGCATATAAGCTTTAATCAAAAAGCTGCTTCCGCAAGACACAACCGTTGCAAGCAGACACAGAAAAACACCAATTTTTTTTGCTTTGTCGCGAAACACATAACGAAACGGAATAATGACGGCAGCGAGTCTGAACAGAAATGCCGCCCATCCGCCTGCCGTAATCGTTTCACTGAATATCCACGCGCCGACAAGAGTTTTGATAACGAATCCTGCACCGTCTTCAATCACCAAAACGGTTGCCATCTGTAAATATTTATAAATGATAAGATTTAAAAGCAGCGTTATCGCAATAAAGAGCGCGTAAACAGCCGCATAAATTACCGTTGGAATATGAAACGAAACGGAAAATTTGCACATTGCGGCAAAATACAGCACCGCAAACAGCCCGTTTATCGATAAATACAAAAACTTATGCGGCAAATCACTCGGGAATTCGCGCTGAAAATTCTTGATCACCATGGTGCCTGCCGTGCCGATTAATAAATTTACCGTTAAAAGAAAATATCCCATCTTAATTCACCTCACATATATTTTAAAAGTTTTCTCTTTACAAAACAAGACAAAACAGGTATAATAACAGACAGAATCGTAATTCTTCACCCCAAAAGGAAGTGACAAAGCGGTGGATATTCAAAACAAACGCCTTGCGGTCAACAGTATGAACGCAAATTTTGTACCGATTCACATTAATGCGGAAACGGAATTTATTATTGTGAAAAAAGGCTGTTTTACTGCAATTGTAAACAACGAGAAACGCAAACTGCACGCAAAAGAATGCACCGTTGTTTTTCCGTATCAGCTGCACAGCTTTGAAAAAGGAGAAAATACGGAAATTGCCGTTTTTATGTTTCCCCGCGCGGCG
Organism: uncultured Clostridia bacterium; assembly: GCA_934457515.1. GTDB lineage: Bacteria > Bacillota > Clostridia > RGIG6154 > RGIG6154 > RGIG6154. Next base: position 6,818 of record CAKSHV010000017.1, on the reverse strand, counting down.
ACCGAGGCGTTTTTGGCGACTTTTCAGTCAAAAATTCCCGCAAAAAGCGTGTTTTGCCTGTCAGACGCATGCTTTGCATATATTTTGTCCCGCCTTCTTGATGTGCAGAGCACAACCGATTTGTTCCAAATGAAAAGCGTGCTTTATCCGCTTGCCGCCGAATATATCAAAAGCACCGAATTTTCGGAAGTCAAGCACGGTAAGGAAAATCCCGAACTGCAAAAAATCGTCGATTACCTCTACACCAACATGGACGAGGAGTTAACGCTTAAAAAACTGTCGGCAAAATTCGGATTTTCGGTTGTTGCGCTAAACCGCATGTTTGAACAAAATTTACACGTAAAACCCTTGATTCTTTTAAACAATCTGCGTATTGAGCGGGCAAACTACCTGCTTGAACGCAAGGATCTAAGCATAACCGAAATTGCCTGCATGTGCGGCTTTTCCTCGTTGCGTACGTTTAACCGTGCATTTAAGAAAACCATGGGCTGCACCCCCTCCGATTTCAGAAAGCTTTAAAATTTTTGTCTGTTATTTATCCGTTTTTGACTTGTCTTTCAGAGCTTTTTCATTTAAAATAAAAGAGAATATAAGTTTGTGTCGACGAAGGGCGGCAGAATGGAGAGTATTATGGAACGTTTTTTTGGTTTACATTTTGATTTTCATGCAGGTCCGAACAACAGAATCGGTTACCGGACCGAAAAAGAAGATATTAAAGCCTATATAAAAACGGCAAAGGTTGATTTTATACAATGTGACTGCAAGGGGCACCCCGGCTACTCAAGCTATCCCACAAAGGCGGGCATCCCCGCCCCCGGCATTGAAAAAGACAATTTAAAGCCGTGGGTTGAGGCGGCGCACGAGTGCAAAATTCCAATTTTCATGCACTACTCGGGTGTAATCGACGGAGCATATGTAAAAGCACACCCCGAGTCTGCCGCCGTGTACAAAGCCGACGACACCCGCTCGGACGTTACAATGCTCGATACCGACTGCATAAGCGTATTCGGTCCGTATGTCGACGATTTAATGATTCCGCAGTTAAAAGAATTAATTGACGAATATAACATAGACGGCGTGTGGGTTGACGGTGACTGCTGGGCGGTTCGGCGCGATTATTCAGAGTACGCAAAGCCTTATTTAAAAGACGGCATGACGACAGAAGAACACAATAAAGTCATGCATGACGGATATATAAAATTTTTAAAGCATTATACCGATGAACTGCACGCACACAAGCCCGATTTTAAGGTTGTAAGCAACTGGGCGTATTCGTCGTATATTCCCGAGAAACCCGCCATGGATTTAGACTTTTTGTCGGGCGACTTTCCCTGTAACGACAGTGCGCATGTGGCACGCTACGAGGGACGCTGTCTTGCCGCGCAGAACATGCCCTGGGATTTGATGGCGTGGGGCTTTGAAAACGGAAACGGATATACCGATAAGCCCGCCGTTCAGCTGTGCCAGGAGGCGGCGTCCGTACTGTCTTTGGGCGGCGGCTTTCAGATTTACATACCGCAGAATAAAGACGGCAGCGCTTCAAAGCGCAAAGATACGCGCTTGGAAACGGTAAGCGAATTTATGCAAAAGCGCCGCGCCTTAAACTTTAAGAAAACGCCGATTGCGCAAACGGCAGTTTACTACTCTGCCACTGCGCGCTATAAAAAAAGCAACATTTTCAATGCCGCAGGCGCAACAAACGACTTAATCGGCATGCTGAACTGTACGTTAGATGCAAAATATACCGCAAATATACTTCTCCAATATCAATTAAACGAGCTTAAGAACTATGAAATTGTCCTCGTTCCCGCGTGGGATGGCATGAAAAGCGATGAAGAGAACGCGCTTTTAAACTATGCGAAAAACGGCGGAAATTTGATTATAAGCGGTGCGAAAAACGATTTGCGTTTTGCGTCCCTTTGCGGTTTAAATATCGGAAAAACCACCGAAAGTCCGCTCTATATCTGCTCGGATGACGGCAATTTCTCGCTGGTCTGCGCACAAAATGCGCTTTGCCTGGAAAGCGGCACGGGTGACACCTATTTTGCCCGCGACCTGCGCGACCGCCTCGGTGCCGCATTTAAAACCGTGCCGCACGGCAAAGGAACGGTTACGTTTATTCCATTCGAACTCGGCATAAGCTATTTTAATCAAAGCAACTACGTTTTGTCTGCATATTTGGAATCGGTTCTCCGCGGTCTTGCTGCGCCGGTTGTCGAAATCAACCGTAATTTTGCAGACATCACGCTGCAGCAAGACGGAGATTCTTTATTGGTAAACCTTGTGAACATGCAGCAGGGACGGCACAGCTTAACCGAAAATGTGTATAACGAAGTTCCCGAAATTTTGGATATAACGCTCTCGGTCCGCGGTTCTTTTAAAGCGGTGTCCATGCCGCTCGGCGAGCCGTTCAGCTTTGAAATTTTAAAAGACGAAGTTAAAATCAAGCTGCCGCGCCTTGCAATTCACAGCATCATCCGCCTTGAAAAATAAATGCACTCCCCCTGCCGCACCTTATCGGTGCGGCTTTTTTTGGTTGCAATTTTTCCAAAAAGTGATATAATAAAAATGTTGTTATTCACATTCAGCAACAAATTTAAAATCCGGAAAGGACCGCAAAAAAATGCTTTTGGATTTGCATGTGCACACAAAAGAAATCAGCCCCTGCGGCAGAGTCGGCGCAAAAGATCTGGTTCGGCTGTATAAGCAAAAAGGCTTTTCGGGCATTGTTATCACCGACCATTACCGCAAGGATTTTTTCACAAACAGGTCGGACAAAGAAAATGTGCGCGCCTTTTTGGAAGGGTTTTACGCTGCAAAAGCCGAGGGCGAAAAGGCGGGACTTTGCGTTTATCTCGGCGTCGAGCTGAAACTCAATGAAAACCCATATAACGAATATCTTTTATATGGCATAGACGAGGCGTTTTTATATGCTTTCTCGCGCATTTTTGAACTGCCCCTTGCCGATGTGCACAAAATTGCCGCCGATTACGGCGCAGTTTTAATTCAGGCGCACCCCTATCGAAACGGAAAATGCTTTCCGCGGGACATCGGCGATGTGGACGGTTACGAGGTTTTTAACGGTCATTTCTGCCATATAAACGACAACGACCGCGCGGCAAAACTCTCCGCCGAGCGCGGCGGCATACAAACCGCCGGGTCGGACGCACACACCCTTTTTGACATTGCAAACGCAGGCATCGTGTGCGATAGCTTACCCACACAGCGAGATTTGGGCGCGTATCTTTTCCAAAATCCAGAACTCTATAAAACACCCATGCAGCACTTTACCGCCGCATTTTCGGCAGACTGCACCGAAAAAACAATTAAAACAATAAACAATCTTGAAAATATTGACGCGTTTTTTTCAAAAGCGCCCAAAGACAAAACGGAGAAAATCCGCATTCCCGCATTTTCGTTCGGCGATACTTTTATAAAAGAGTTTTCCGAAACCCGCTATGCCGTTTTGGCAAATCATGCGGTTTCCGACCCGTTCAATCCGTCCATATGCCTTATGGATAGCAAAAACGCACCAAAAAACGGCTCGGCAAACATTTTGTTCGGCAAAAAATTTCAAATTGACCGAACCGAATCGCAGTTTTTTGTAACCGTGCCCGAAAGTGGCGTCACGGTTTTGGAATTTAACGGATTCCGTCCGCGGAAAATTTTACGAAAGGAGACGGACTGATGGATAATTTGCGTTTTTCAAACGCGCAGCTTAGAAAACTGCTGATTCCTTTGTTTTTAGAGCAAGTCCTAAACTTCATGGTCGGTCTTGCGGACACCGTCATGGTCTCCGGCGTTGGCGAAGCGGCAGTTTCTGCGGTATCTCTGACCGATTCCATAAATATTTTAATTATTTTCATGCTCACGGCACTTGCCTCGGGCGGATCGATTGTATATGCCCAAAGCGTCGGCGCGGGCAGGCACGAACACGCCAAAAAATGTGTCACCCAGCTTGTTTTAATCGTGCTTTCGGTGTCAACCGTCATCGCTGTTCTATGTCTGGTTTTCCGCAGCGGCATTTTAAATCTTCTGTACAGCAGGGTAGAGCCAAAAGTTATGGCAGACTGCAAAACATATTTTTTAATCACCGCACTTTCCTATCCGTTTATCGGCATTTTTAACGCTTTTTCGGCACTGTACCGTGCGGACGGCAATTCGGCGCTCGGATTAAAAGTTTCGATTGTCATGAACATAATAAACATTGTCGGGAACGCGCTCGGCGTGTATCTTTTGCGCCTGGGTGTTGCAGGCGTTGCTTATCCCACGCTGATTTCAAGGGTTGCCGCAGCCGTGATTATGGTTTGCCTTGCCCTTCGTTCAAGCGGCAGAATTCATTTGGAACGGGATTTAAGCTATTATCGGTTTGACCCCAAAATTGCATCAAACATTTTAAAAATCGGTATCCCGACCGGCATTGAAAACAGCCTGTTTCAGTTTGCAAAGCTGTGTCTTTCTTCGCTGGTTGCCTCGCTCGGCACGTCGGCAACCGCGGCGTGGGCGGTGGCAAACAACATTGCACTGGTAGAATATATCCCCTCGTCTGCCGTCGGCATTGCCATGGTAACGGTTGTGGGTCAGTGTTACGGTGCAAAGGAATACGAACAGGTGCGCTATTATGTTCGCAAACTGATTAAAATTACGTATATATTTATTATCTGCATTGCCGTTCCGCTTTCCCTTTTTGCAAAGCCGATCACCGGTATTTTCAACCTGTCGGCAGGCGCGCGGCACACAACCGTGATTTTGATTTTAATGAGCAGTGTTGCCATTTTTGTGCACCCGCCCGCATTTCCGCTGTCCCATGCGTTGCGCTCGATTTCGGACGTGAAATACACCATGGTGGTCGCAATCGCGTCGGTTTGGCTTTGGCGGTTCTGCCTGTCCTATTTTTTGGTGCAATTCACACCGTTCGGAATCTACGGCGTTTGGGTTGCCATGTTTGTCGACTGGGTGTTCCGCGCATTATTCTTCGTTCCGCGCCTCAGGCATTTTTACAAAACCTGGAATATATAAGAAAAAAGGTGATGGTAAACCATCACCTTTTTTTGCGGGGAGGTGTGGACACCGCCCCTTACGGCTGAAAAATTATAGGGGACGATGAAATCATCGTCCCCCCAACATTTTTAATATAATGCACGATTCAGCATCGGCAGCGAAAGCGCGGTGTTTTCAATTTTTTCGTCCGTCACCGTGATTATGCCGCAATCGTCATAACCGACTGACTTGGAAAACGCCTCGGCAAGCACACGCAGCGGAACAAACGTTCTTTCCATGGTGTTCTCGGGCGCTGCGTCCATCTCTCTTTTCTCGCCGTTTACAGCATAAGAAGAAACGCCCGTCGCAAACAGTACCGTGTCGGAACCGAGCTGAATGGTAATTTCATCGTTTCCGCCCAAAATACCTATCTTTTCGCTGTACGAAACTTCAGCGCCCAGCGACTCTGCGATAAACCGCAGCGGAACAAGTGTTCTGTCCGATTCGTTTATGTAAGGCGTGATTTCTCTGTTATCCAAATCGATAAACCGCTTCGCAAAGTTTTTATTGTACGCAATGCGGCTGCCGACTTTCAGCACCAAACCGCTTTGCGCTTTCAGTGCACCGTCCGGCACAAGGCGCGCACAGTCCGCACGCAGATATCCGCCGCCATCACCCTTTGCAACAGTAATTTCTGCTTTATCGCCTTTTTTCAGCGCATATTCGCCAAAATCCTGCCATTTGTCGCCGCTCGTCAAATCTACCGTTTCTGTTTTTATCTCCTTGCCGTTTATTTTTAAAGTGCATTTCGCGTTGTTCACGCTGCTTGGATAAATCACCTTATACAGCTGTGCGCGGTACGATCCGTCTTCCGTAACCTCCATGTTAAAGGTTGCAGAAGCACCCTTTTCATTTGCATAAACCGTTCTGCCCTTGTACCCGGTCACGGAAGACTTTGTCCAATTCCCGTTCAGTATGCATTCCGGCTCGCCATTGTCGTTGTCTGCAGCAATTTCCCCCGGAATATCGGCCGTCTCACAAGGCTCAATTGCAACTTTTCGGTTAAATTTCTCCGTTCCCGATGTGCACACCAGCGAAACATCATCCACATACACAAACTGTGTATCGCCCTTCGCTTTAATACCGATATATGCGTTTCCGTCCGAAACGTCCACATTTTCAATCACAACTTTTTTATAGTTGCCGTCCGTCTTTTCCACTTTAGCCGACTTGTCATTTGCAAAAACCTCCACGTCCGCGCCGTCAACATTTTTGATGTACGCCGTAAAGGTGTATATGCCCTTGCCGATGTAGTCTAAGCGCTGTGCCGCCGTGATATCAAACGCGCCATGCTTGCCGAGCAGCAAAGCACCCGTTCCGCTTCGAATCAAATCGTCTTCCTCTGCAACATTTGCCGCGTCCTCATCGCCGATTTCAAGCCATTCCGCCGGAGAATCCATTCTGCGCTTATCTTTTTCGATTAAATAGTCTGTGCGGTTATTGTCATCAAAAGAGGGATTTACAACAACATTTTCGCCTTTAAACGGCATTGCATAGAACCGGAAATAATCCCAGCGCGACTCGCCCGGCAGCTTTGAATCGTCAATACTGCCGCTAAGCTCGGTGTTGGCAAGCGCCGTCAGCCATAGATTTGGTCTGCCGTACATTTCATAGTTTTTCACTTCGCACACCTTTTCGCCGTTGATGTACCAAATCACGCGGTCTGGCAGGTATTCGCACCCGCTTATGAAATAATCTGCCGAAGAATCAACAAGCTCGGCAAACAGATTTTTCTTATCTTCCGTCTGCACAAGCTGTTTCGTCCCTCCGGGCAGATG
>CAKSHV010000016.1 GCA_934457515.1 uncultured Clostridia bacterium | reverse complement strand
GCCGCAATGCGCTCTTCAAACACGCTTTGGGTGGGGTTTGTGAGTCTGCCGTAAATATTGCCCGCGTCTTTTAAGCCAAAGCGGTCTGCCGCATGCTGCGAATTGTGAAACACGAACGATGTGGACGCATAAATCGGAACTGCGCGCGCGTCCGTCACCGGATCGGGATTTTCCTGTCCTGCCTGAACCTGCAATGTTTCAAATCTATATTTTCTGTCTGCCATTTTCTTTTCCTCCTAAAATTTTCGTTTTAATGTTGTTCTTGTTTATCGACTCTGCTTCAAGCAGCACATTCGGCAAATCCACCGTTTTTTTCGTATTAACATAATGCACCGCCTCCTATGTTATAACTCCTATGTGTTTTGTAGGTTTAGTATAACACAAGTTTTATGTTCTGTCCAATACAGATTCTTTATGCCATGTTATAAGTTTTATTTATAACAATGCACAAAACAAAAGCGCCGATAAAATCGGCGCTTTTGACTGCAAAAAAGGGAGTTTGAGGGAATTTCCCTCAAAACTTAAATTCGTAAAATCGCAGGACATGTGCCTGCGATTTTACTCTTTGCAAGGGCTGGCTTGCCTGACCTTTGGTTCCGGCAAGCCGTGCGAACGAAAGCCCTTGAACTCAAAGAGAATGCGAGTGTAACGAGTTTTCTCTTTGAAAGCGTTGGCTATGCCAACGCGTATTTTAGTGTTTAAGCCGCTTATCCGAGCGGATGGCAAGCTTTGTGCCCGCCGCCTGGAACAGCTGCACCAACAAAATCAGGAACACAACTGCAACCAACATAACCAGATACATATATCTGTAGTAGCCGTAGTTGATGGCAATTTTGCCGAGACCGCCGCCGCCGATAATGCCGCTCATGGCGGAATAGCCCAAAACGGTGGTGATTGCAATGGTGAAATTCGAAATCAGGGACGGAATACTTTCCGGAATCATGACCTTTGTGATAATCTGAAACGGCGTTGCTCCCATGCTTTGTGCCGCTTCAATAATATTAGGGTTCACTTCGCGCAGGCTGCTTTCCACAAGGCGCGAAACAAACGGCGCCGCGGCAATTACCAGCGGAACAATGGTTGCCACCGTGCCCACAACCGTGCCCACAATCAGACGAGTAAGCGGGAACACCACAATCATTAAAATCAGGAACGGAATGGAGCGCAGCAGGTTGATAATCACGTTAATCACGCTTAAAACCGGCTTCGGCAGCGGCAAAACACCGCCCTTTTCGCCCGTTACGATTAAAACGCCGAAGGGCAGACCGATAACGACAGCAAAAAAGGTTGCCAGAACCGTTACATAAAAGGTTTCCCAAATGGCAAGCGGAAGCTCGCCCTGCAAGATTTCGATTGCCTCTGCAACCGTTTCATTTGCAAGTAGCTGCTGAATCATTGTTTACGCCCTCCTTACGATAATATTTTCTGTGTTTTCAAGATAAGCGACAGCCTCGTTTGTCTTTTCCTCGCCGCCGTCAATTTCAAGCAGCATGTTACCGAACACCTTGTCGCCGATGCACTTTGTCTGTGCCGCCAAAATGTTTGCGGCAATGCCCTTGTCCATTGCCATTTTGGCAATTAAGGGGGTGTCTGCCACCATAGCGCCGTTATACACCAGCCGAATCACATTGCCCGAGGCGATAGCTGGAACGGCGGTTTCCGCGCCGTCGGGGAAAACAAGACGTTTTGCGGCGGAAGATTTCGGGTTGGTAAACACCTCACGCACGTCGCCCTCTTCCACCACCGTGCCGTTGTCCAAAATGGCAACCTTGCTGCACACCTTTTCCACAACGCTCATCTGGTGGGTGATGATGATAACCGTAATGCCTAATTTTTTGTTAATGTCCGAAATCAGCTCCAAAATAGACTGGGTCGTTTTCGGGTCAAGTGCGCTGGTCGCCTCGTCGCAAAGGAGAATTTCGGGGTTTGTGGCAAGGGCGCGGGCGATTGCGATACGCTGCTGCTGTCCGCCGGACAGCTGTGCGGGATAGGCGTTTCCTTTATCGGGAAGCCCAACCGTTTCCAAAAGTTCCGCCGCTTTTTTTCGCGCCTCTTTCTTTTTCATGCCCGAAAGCTCTAACGGAAAACAAATGTTATCTAAGCAGGTTCTTTGCATTAAAAGATTAAAACCCTGGAAAATCATGGTCATTTTGCGGCGGCGCGCACGCAGCTCTGAAGCGGACAGTTTCCCCAAATCCACGCCGTTTACCAAAACCTGTCCTTCGGTGGGGCGCTCAAGCAGATTTATGCAGCGCACAAGGGTGCTTTTTCCTGCGCCCGACATGCCGATAATGCCGTAAATGTCGCCGTCCGCGATGGTTAAGGACACGTTTTTCAGCGCCTCGACCGTGCCGTCCGACGTTTGGAACATTTTTGAAATGTTTTTCAGTTCAATCATATATTTTAATCCCTTCCGTATAACGAAATCAAGCGTCGGCAGGGTCTGCCGACGCTGAATGGTCCGTTTTTACTTTCCTGCCTTAATGGCATCGAGTGTGGTCTGTTTGCCACCGTACAGTGCAATCGGCTCAACGTGGAACGCACCGATGGACACAAGGTGTGTTTTGTTCTGCTCGTTAAAGTCGTTTAAGTAGGGCAGATGCTGGAAGTAGTTTGCGTCAATCTCGCCGCTTTCCACAACATTGTTCGGCTGAACATAGTCGGTAAACTCTTTGACATCTAATTTAATGTCTTTCTTTGCCAAGATTTCCGCAACAACTTTTAAAATTTCCGCATGAGGTGTGGGCGATGCGGCAACCGTGATGGTTTTGCCTGCAAGGGATGCGTAGTCAACCGAGCTGTCGTATCCGTCGCCCGGATTGTCGACCGTGCTGATAACCGCGCCCTCGTATTTATTGTTAATAAAATCTTTAACTTCTTTGCTTTCCAAAGCCGCTTTCAGCGCCTTAATCAAATCGGAGCTCTCATTACCCTCTTTAACAGCTACAATGTTGCCGTATTCGGAAGAAGAATCTTCAATTAAAAGAGAGTCGGAAATCGGGTTTAATTTCGCCTGAATCGCAAAATTAGAATTGATAACCGCATAGTCAACATCTTTCAATGCGCTCGGCAGCTGTGCCGCTTCGATTTCTTTAAACTCGATGTTGTAGGGGTTTTCTTCGATGTCTTTAACGGTAGCTGTGATGCCTGCACCGGATTTTAATTTAATATATCCGTTCTTTTCAAGCAGCAAAAGTGCTCTTGCTTCGTTTGTTGTGTCGTTCGGAACCGCAATTGTAATGTTTTTGCTGCTGCCGCAAGCAGTCAGCACGCTGAGCGACAAGACAGCCGCCAAAACAGCCGACAGAATTTTTTTCATGATTGTTTCCTCCTAAAATCCTTCATTTATATTGTTAAAACACCTTATTTAACTTTTTTTCACATTCGCTCGGTACATCGACCGTGCAGGTAGGATTTGTTTTTCATAACCTGTCACCTCTTCTTTACGGGTTTTAGTATAGCACACTCTTTTTATTTTGTCCAATACATATTCCCTATGCTAAGTTATAGTTTAAATTTATAACTAAACCATTCTTTATAACACTTTGCCGAGGTAACGGCTGAGTTCTTCAATATAAATCTTTCCGATTTCGCTTAAAGGCACGCTTTTTTTCACAATATAGCCGATTTTCATGGTCTGATTCGGATTGTCATCATCCGAGCGGAACGGCACGGCAACATAGTCGCTGCCGTTTAACTCCTCGCAGATAATGCCCGAGCACAGCGTGTAGCCGTTTAAACCCACCATTAAATTCAGCATGGTCGAGCGGTCGGTCGCTTTTATGATTCTCGGATATTCGTTGGTGCTTAAAATCTCTTCCGCAAAATAGAACGATCCTTTTTCGCCCTGTTCGAACGAAAGGCAGGGATAGTCCTTAAGCTCTGCAAACGAAATGGATTCCTTGCCCGCAAGCGGGTGGTTTTTCCATATATACACATAAGCTTTGCAGTCGATTAACGGATAAAACGCCAAATCGTTGTCCCTTAACATTTTATCAATGATTTTTTCGTTAAAATCGTTGGTATACAAAATGCCGATTTCGCTTTTCAAACTGCTGACATCGTTTATCACGTCAAGGGTTTTTTCCTCACGCATGGCAAACTCGTATTTTTGCATATCAAATTGTTTCACCGTTTCCACAAAAGCCTTTACGGCAAAGGAATAGTGTTGGGACGACACGCCGAACCGCCTTTTTCGGTTTGCCGCCGTGCCCGCGTATTTTTCGCTAAGCAGCTCGTATTGCTGATAAAGCTGGCGCGCATAGGTTAAAAATTCCTCGCCCTCGCGCGTGAGCGCCGTTCCCTTGCCGCTTCGCTGAAAAAGCGTGATGCCAAGCTCGCTTTCCAGCTCCTTCACCGCGCCGGTTAAGGTGGGCTGCGAGATGAAAAGAGCCTGTGCCGCCTTGTTCATAGACCCGCAGTCTGATATGGTAATCATGTAATGAATCTGCTGCAGCGTCATGGAACGCCCTCCTTTACTTTATTTCAGCTGTACCGCAGTGGGAAAATTTCACTTCCCTGTCGGCACAGTTTTCAAATGTGTTGTTTTCAAAAATAAATGTTTCTACATTATTCATTGTTGCAGGGCGCACTGCGCAATTTACAAAAGTGTTGCCGCTTATTTCAATTTTTCCGTGATAATAGCGGTTTTCCTCTTCTTTTTCGCGCGGCTGCGTATAAATAACATCTTCGCCCCAGTCTGCATAGCAGCAGTTTTCAAAGCGGTTTTCTGTAATTAAAACATCTTTCACGCTGCCCGATTCAAACCAGTATTTTCCGTCGCTTTCAAACTTAATGCTGCAGCCGGGCGTTTGGAACAGATTGCCCCGGATAACCGTTTTGCCCGCCGACGCCAAAAGCATACCGCGTGCGCGGTTGTTGCGCACCGTGCAGTTTTCAAACAGAATTTCGGGCACAAAAGAAACTTCGTTTGCCACATCGCCTGTCCGAACGGCAGACGTGTCTTTGTCAACCGTAACTTCCACATAGTCCCCATTGATTTTTAAGACCGATTCCACTTTAAACGTTTCGTAAGGCAAAAGAGTCGAGGCGTCTGCAATTTCAACCGTGCCGTCCTTTGGAATCAAATCGATTCCCTTTGTTTCTGCGTGCATGAATTTTAAAAGCAGTGTGCGCTCGGTTTTGTCCTCGATTTTCAGATATACGCTGTGCACATTCAGCGCGTCGTCCAGCTGCCCCTCAAAAAAGCAGTCGCGGATGGCGATTTTGCCTTTGCAGTGCACAAAATGCGTGCCGTCTGCATTAATAGAATAACTTCTGCCGTCCGCAAGACGGGTGGAAAAGCGCTCTGCCGTAACGGTGTCGCTGTTCTGCGCAATAATGCCCATGCCGATGCCGCTGTAAAGCGTTACGTCCTGCACGGTTGTGTTTTTGCTGTTATCGATAAAAATATTTGCAACCGCGCGCGTTATCGTGGCAAAGTTTAAGCGGTTTCCCGCCTTGATTTTGCGTTTTACGCCCGTTGCTTTCACGTTTCCGTTTGAAAGCATTTCAAAATCAATACTACGGTTTTGCGGATAACAGAAAAAGTAATCGCCTGCATGAGGAACAAGCCGGTTTGTTGCCCCGTCAACCTCGTCAAAATACCTAAGTTTTTGGTGCTCACCGTCCCGGTCGCCCACATACACGTCCTTTTCAATCACAAACACCGGCAGATTGGTTTCGGGCTGCATTTCAAACCAATCTTCGCCCGAATCGGTAACAAGCGCCTGCATATTTTGCGTGTTTTCGGACGAAAACGTGAAATTTTTCACCGTAATATTTTCCGCGTTCCGCACAATGACGGGGAACAGAATATCCTCAAAGACAAAGCTGCTCCCGCCGCCGTCTATCGTGAAATTTTTAAATCCGTCCAGCAGAAAGCAGGCGCGTTTCACGCCGGGGCCGCAGTGATTGGAAACCGAAACCACCGTTTCCGCCGCCTTTTCGCGTTTTACGCGATAGGTGCCTTTGTCAAACAAAAGTCCGTCCTCGCCATGCGCTTTGCAATAGTTTAAAGCGTTTAAAATGTTAAATGCTGTGTCTTCCGTTTTATCAAACATGCTGTAATTAACCATTTTATCTCCCTTTTTTCTGTACACAACGAAAAAAGGCGCACAAAAAGTGCGCCTTTTAGGCGTTATTTCTGACGTTTTAATGTTTTTAATTCTTTCATAAAGGTTTCAATATCATCAAAATCGCGGTAAACCGAGGCAAAGCGAATGTATGCCACCTGGTCAAGCTCGCGCAGCTCATCAAGCACCATTTCGCCGATTACCGAGGTGGGCAGTTCCTTGTCTTCGGTGCTGTAAATGGCGTTTTCAATTTTGTTTACAACCTCTTCTAACTGGCTTCTCGAAACCGGGCGCTTTTCGCACGCGTGAGATAACCCCGCGAACAGCTTGTCCCCGTCAAACAGCTGGCGCGATTTGTCGCGCTTGATAACCATAATGGAAATATTTTCAATTTTCTCATAGGTGGTAAACCGTTTTTCGCAGGACATACACTCGCGCCGTCTGCGAATAATCGTCCCCTCGTCGGTGGGACGCGAATCGATTACCTTGCTTTCCATGAATCCGCAAAAAGGACATTTCATAATGTAAAAATCTCCATTCCTGAATATTTTTCTGTCTGAAACAAAAATGCTTTAACGCAGCTTTTTTAAGCTGCCGATTTTAAACCCGTTTTCCGCCCGCAAAGCCCTGATATTCTTTTAAGAAATCCTCGGCGGACTTGTTCATATACACGCCGCATACATCGTCTTTAAACCCGAGCGTTATGCCCAGATTTCCGAAATATTTATCAATAATCTGCACCTTGATGTATAGCTTTTTCGGTTCAACCCATGCCGCCGAGCTTGCGCATTTGTAATACATCCCGCCGGTCGGAACCGTGCCGATTTCATCGGAATACCCCTCCTGCGGGAACGCACAGAACACGTTTTTGCATCTGCCGAACGGAATTTTTTTCTCGCCCTGCGCATTTTCGTATTCAAAAGTGCCGCCTTGATTGTCAAACGAAAGCCGAAGCCATTTCATTCCCATGGGGTTTTTGTTAAGCTTGTATGTAACGCCGTTTATTTCCTGCTCAAACGCAGCGCTTTCCGCACCCGATGCTGCAATCAGCTTGGCGCTTTGCGCACCTTTCTGCAGCTTTGCAAGCGCCGCTTCGTTTGGAGGCAGTTCTATATCGGACGCCGTATTTACGATACAGTCAAAGAATTGGTCTACAACAAATGCCCTTGCCGACTCTCTTCCCTGATTGTCGCTTGTATACACCAAAATCAAGTCTTTTTCCGGCACGCACACCGCAATCTGAGTGCCCATGCCCACAAAAGCAAACGCATCTTTGTACATGCCCCAGAACTGATAGCCGTACCCTTGGGCGTTATAATCCTCTATATCCCAATAATTGTTAAACACCGCGCAGCTTGTTGCCCGCGTTACATAGTCTTCATTTAAAAGCTGTTCGCCGTTCCATTTTCCCTTGTTCATAACAAACCGCGCAACCTTTAACAAATCGGTTGATTTGCACAGTATGCCCGAATCTGCCCAGGAATGTCCGCCGGGGCATTTTAAGCAATACGCCTCTTCAGAAACGCCGATTTTGTCAAACAGCTTTTCACGCAGGTACGTCATCAGGGGTTTCCCCGTCAGGCGCTCTGCCAGTGCGCAAAGCACAAAGCTGCCGCCGCTGTCATACTTATAAATCGTACCCGCCGGTCTTGTTTCTTCCAAATCATTTTCAAAATAATGCGCAACGCGGTCTTTGGGTCTGCAGTCAAACCAATATCTGCACGGCTTTGCCGTTGACATTTGAAGCATGTCCCGCACGGTTTGCTTATGCATATTTTCATCCGGCTGATTTTTAAGCTCTTTGGCAAAATACTTTTCCATAGGGTCGTCTAAGCTTAACACGCCGTCCTGCTCTAAAAAGCCGATTGCAATGGAAACAAAGCTTTTGCTGACCGAATACATTCTGTGCAAAAAGTCTTTGTCAAAGGGCTTCCAATATTGCTCAAACACAATACTGTCCCCTTTGGCTATGATTAAGCTGTGGCTTGCAAGCCGTTTTTTCTCCAAAAGCTCTATGTATTTTTGTATGCTTTCGGATGAAATGCCCGCCTTCTCGGGTGATGAATACCGCATACGATTCCCTGCCTTTTTTGTCTGTTGTCAGTCTTTTTTTCTATTTTATCAAAAAAATCCACAAAAATCAAGGGCTTTACCGCATTTTTGTATTTACTTTTTAAACTTTTTGTATTATAATAAGATATATATGGAATAAAATACGAAGGAGAGTAACCATGGCAGAACAAATGCAGGAACAAAGCGAACTGTTAAAAATTCGCAGAAATAAATTGGAAGAATTGCAGGCAGACGGAAAAGACCCGTTTAAAATTACGAAATACGACGTTTCGACCCACAGCGCAGACATTAAAGAGCACTTTGACGAGTTTGAAAACAACGAAGTTTCGGTTGCGGGCAGACTGATGTTCAAGCGCGTTATGGGCAAGGCGTCTTTCTGCAACATCCAGGATTTGAAAGGCCCGATTCAGATTTACGTTGCACGCGACTGCATCGGCGAAGATTCCTACAAAGACTTTAAGAAAATGGATATCGGCGATATTGCAGGCGTTAAGGGCACGGTTTTTAAAACTAAAACAGGTGAAATTTCCATTCACGCAAGCGAGGTTGTGCTGCTTTCAAAAAGCCTGCAGATTCTGCCCGAAAAATTCCACGGCCTGACCGACACCGACACGCGTTACCGTCAGCGCTATGTGGATTTGATTATGAATGCAGACGTGAAAGACACGTTCATTAAACGCTCGAAAATCATTGCAAGCATCCGCAATTATTTAAACGGACAGGGATTTTTGGAAGTGGAAACCCCCATGCTGGTTGCCAATGCGGGCGGCGCGGCGGCACGTCCGTTCGAAACGCATTTTAACGCGCTTGATGAAGATTTTAAACTGCGTATTTCGCTGGAGCTTTATTTAAAGCGTCTGATTGTCGGCGGTTTGGAGCGCGTGTATGAAATCGGAAGAGTGTTCAGAAACGAGGGTTTAGACACCCGTCACAATCCGGAATTTACGCTTATGGAGCTGTATCAGGCATACACCGACTATCACGGCATGATGGATTTGACCGAAAACTTATACCGTCATGTGGCAAAAGAAGTTTTGGGCACCACCACCATCACGTTTAACGGCATTGAAATGGATCTCGGCAAGCCGTTTGAGCGCATTACCATGTTAGACGCGGTTAAAAAATATTCGGGTGTTGATTTTAACGAAATTCATACCTTGGAAGAGGCGCGCGAGGCTGCAAAAGCACACAATGTGGAGTTTGAAGAGCGCCACCAAAAGGGCGATATTTTAAACTTATTCTTCGAACAGTTTGTAGAAGAGCATTTAGTTCAGCCGACCTTTGTTATGGACCACCCGGTTGAAATTTCGCCGCTTACCAAAAAAAAGCCGGAAAATCCCGACTATGTAGAGCGTTTTGAGTTCTTCATGAACGGTTGGGAAATGGCAAACGCATACTCTGAGTTAAACGACCCGATTGACCAGCGCGAGCGCTTTAAGGCGCAGGAGGCGCTGCTTGCCCAGGGCGATGAAGAGGCAAACACCACCGACGAGGACTTTATGAATGCCCTTGAAATCGGCATGCCGCCCACAGGCGGTATCGGATTCGGCATCGACCGCATGTGCATGCTGCTGACCGACTCCCCCGCCATCCGCGACGTTCTCCTGTTCCCGACCATGAAGCCGTTGGATAAATAAACCGCATAAAATGATGCTCACAAAAATGTCTTAGCGTTATATAAGGACTATGGTTTTAAATCGTAGTCCTTTTAATTTGACAAGTTATATAAAGTGCGATAACATATAATTGTTCGAGAATTTATATTTAAGAATTATGTTATTTTATTAAAGCGGATATTTACCCGCTGACTGTCTCCTATTACTTCAAATCACATCATAGTAATAGGAGTGAATTGAAACGTTTTTAAACAAGAAAAAGCAATCTGACTATGTTCAGGTCGTTTTTTCCTGCAAAATACTAAAAGTTTTGGCGTTTGTATTGAAAAAACAAATATTTTGTGTTAAATATTTGTATGATTGTAGACTGGAAGAGGTGTGTATTTTGATTAAAGTCAGTTATAAGAAATTACAAAAACTGCTCAAAAAAATTCGGACAGTTTTTGATGCAAAAAAGGGTATTTGATTTTTCTGCGTAAATATAAATTGGTTATATAGTTCTTTTCCTGTTTTTCTTAAAAATCTCCGCATTTTCAGATTAAAATGTTTGGTAATATCCCAAAAATAATTTTACGGTAATTTCAAAGAAATGGCTGCCGTAAATATCGTGAATGGGTACTCACTCGCTTTGCTTGCTATTCACTTAAAACTTTGGGTTCCCATCTATATAGGTAATTCAGAAAATATGATTTTGGCAACCTGATATGACATAATTACAGAAAGAAAAAATAAACAGCCTTGTTTGCAATACAGAAACAAGGCTGTTTTGAAATCCGTTATTTTATTATTTTTCCCGCGCATACAGTGCAGCGTAATTAAGGAGCTGTTTTTTGCTCGACACGCCAAGCTTGCTGTAAATGTTTCGGTTATGATATTTAAGCGTTGTCTGCTTAATCGTCATAATCTCCATTATTTCGGCTGCGGTTTTCCCGTCAAGGTATAAATTAAATATTGCTTTTTCTGTTGGCGTGAGCTGTTTTAAGCCCATAAGGAAAAAGTCATAATCGTCTTGCAGAACGATTTTTTTGTGCGTGTTTACAAGTCTTTCATTCTCGGATTGGACACGGTTTATCTCACTTTTTGTCTGTTCATTCTGCTTTGAAAGCTCTGCAAGTGATTTTTCGTATTCGATGTCCTTTTGCGACAAAAACTCGAAAAGGTCATCGATTTCCGCTATGTTGCATGCCTCGCTTGTCTGTGACTTTTTAATTCTTTCAAGTCCTTTTAATATCGGGGCAATGTACTTTCTGCTGAAATACAGGCATCCGATAACGACGCTGAACAAAAGAAGAAATACAACAAGTAAAACCTGAATGGTGTCGTGTAATTTCGTTTGTGAATAATCGCTTTTCGGTATCATAACTGTTATAGCATAATCGGCATTGTCGTAATACAGCGGAATATCCTTTGTCAGTCCGATATATGAGCCATACTCATTGCTGAAGCGAACAAGCCCGCTTTTTGAATCACCGATATTAAGATTAGCCTTTGGCGGCAGGTAGTAACCGCCGTTTACTCCGCATGAGAGTCCGTTATCAATATCAACGGTGTTTTTATTTCGTTTTGAAAAAACGCAGATAAGGTGTTCTAATGTGGTGGGCTGTGCGTGTACGGATTTGAACAGGCTTTCGCTGACTTCAAAGCCGCATATACCGAGCACATTTCCGTCTGTGCCGATAAAAGGGATAGACACAAGCATAATACGCTCCGATGTTCCCGGTAAGTTAATAATATCGTGAATACGGCAAGCCTTGTCAATCGGAAGTTTATACTCTCTAAGCGCTTCATCAAAGCCGGGAAATGCAGATGTATTAAATTCGAGCTTCCATTTTCTGTGCGGCATTATTTCTTTTTTGCGCCCAAGCTGCGGTGTACCTCTGAAAAGGAGCATTGCGTCTTTTCTGTCCGACCCGAGAAAATCCTTGCCTATATAAACACCGGCTTTTGAATCGGAATTACTTGTGTTTCTTGAAGTGTTAAGAATAATAAAAGCACCGGAACAGTCACTTTGCTCATATGATTTAACATCTAATAATACATGATTTTCATCATAAACTAATATCTTTGCTTCTTTTAATGCTT
>CAKSHV010000015.1 GCA_934457515.1 uncultured Clostridia bacterium | reverse complement strand
CCGTCGTTCCTCCTTTTTCGCAAAAAGGCACGCTTGGCTTAGGCTGCTCACTTATAAATGCGTTCGAGACGTTTTTCTGTCGCTGCTACCCTTTTGCAAGGAAGGCGCCTTCGGCGGTTTATAAAAGATACGATTTACCGGGGCATATTATAAAAAAGTGCCGGACGCAAAAAAGTTTAGGCTTGAATGCAATGGAAAAAATTTTTTAATCTATTGAATTCCGTTTTAAAGAGTGATATAATATACTATTGGAGTAAAGATGAAATGTGTATGAGGAGGAAACAGAAGTGAATTCGCTGACAAAAAAATGGATAAGCGGCATTTTGGCGTTGAGCATGGTTTTATGCATGATTCCGATGTCGGTGTTTGCAACGGGAACGGTTTCGATTGTGAACCTGACGGTTGCCGCCCCGATAGCCGGAAAAGCGCCCGCAACGACGGCAACTCTGCCCGACAGGGCAAGCACTGTGGTGCTTAGCGTGAAATGGTCGCCGGCAGACCCGGTTTTTAAAGAGAATACCGACTATACCGTGATCGTAGAGCTTGGCATTAAGCAAGGCTTGGACAAGGCGTTTGCGGCGTCGGACAAAATGTCTGTTAAAGTGAACAAAGACAAAACAAAGAACGTTGAGAAAAGCGGCAATAACCTGATTGTGAAATATACTTGGAATTTAGCTGTTGGGTCCAACGTTTCGCAAAACGATGGTCCTACAGCGCCGAAAAGCGGTTTTTCCGATGTTCAGGACGGCGCATATTATGCATCTGCCGTAAAGTGGGCAGTGGACAAAAAGATTACGTCGGGCACATCGGCGACAACCTTCTCGCCGGATGATACCTGCACCCGCGCGCAGATTTTAACATTCCTGTGGAGAGCGGTAAACAGCCCGAAAAAGAGCAGTTCGGCGGCGTTTAACGATGTGAAAACTTCGGATTACTACTACAATGCGGCTATGTGGGCAAAGGAAAAGAACATGGTTTCGGGCACTTTGTTTGACCCCAACACGCCCTGTACCAGAGCGTTTACGGTTTTGTATCTTTGGAAAAATGCCGGCAGCCCCGAAACAGCTGTGTCAAACGTTTTCTTAGATGTTGATGCAAACGCGGACTATGCCAAAGCGGTTGCATGGGCAGTTAAAAACGGCGTGACAAGCGGAACATCTGCCACAACTTTTTCACCGAACGACACCTGCACGAGAGGACAAATCGTAACATTCTTAAACCGTGCCTTAGCTGTGGCAGACAACACAAAGGATGATACGACGAAAACCGACTCAACAAAAAAAGATAACGAGCAGACGGTAACTAAGCCGGATGAAACGGCAAAGACAGATAAATCGGAAGATCAGACGGCAAAGCCGTCTGATACAGATAAGAAAAACCACGATTCTGCAACTAAACCGTCCGATACGGATAAGAAAAATGAGCCGACAACAAAACCGTCTGAGACGGACAAATCTGACACAACAACCAAACCGTCGGGCACAACAACGCCGACCACGGAAGAGATTGATAATGAAAACAATTGGAGAAAACCCGGCGTATTTACTGCCACAAGACCTGCCTATGACAGGGATGTGTATGAGGCAGCCATTCAGAAAGCGCTTAAAGAGGCACTTGGCAGCAAGATGGGCGCGAACATGACAGACCTGCAAAAGGCGCTTGCACTTCATGAGTGGCTTGTTCTGCATTGCCGGTATGACGAAACATTAAAGAGAAAATATGCATATAGCGAATATGGCGCTATTGTTGAAGGATTGGCTGTTTGCCAAGGCTATACGCTTGCTTATAATGACTTGCTGACAAGAGTCGGCATTGAGGCTGAGTTTGTGTCAGGCTGGCTTGACAGATTGGACGGTGACGGTGGCCGTCATGCGTGGAGCCGCGTTACCATTGACGGCAAAAAATACTTTGTAGATGTTACGGCGGACGATGTGACGCCCGATACCAAAGGCAGAGTTACGCACGGTTTCTTTATGGTAAGCGACAAGGAACTGTATTATCATTCGCAATATAAGGTTCACTGCACCGACACGACTTACGATAAGGCGCTGTTCCAGAGCATTGAAACGCCTTTCTTCTGGGATGAGGATACAGGCAAGTTCTATTATGTAGACACGTATAGCGTGAAAACGACCTCTGATTTTACAGAGAAAATAACGCCCGTGAAGGCGAATACCGATCATCAAGCGGACTGCGCGGTTATGACCGATGATAAAAAATACATCGCATACTTCAGACCGACCAACTATACAAGCGAATATCCGCTTTATTTGTACTCAATTGAAACCGGCGAGCAGTTCGCTTATAAGATTAAGGATGTTAAGAATGCTATTTTCTGCGGTATGCGCCTGAACGGATATGATATTGAGGTTGTAAGAGAGTATTACAAAAACAGCGTACCGTACATGACGAAGGTTATGGCGTCTGTTTCGATTCCGAAGACCTATAATAAGCGCAGCGTAACCTTTGATTTAAATTACAGCGGAGGAAAGACAACAAGCTGCGAATATCTTGACAACAACTGGACAAATGGCAACGGTTCATTTGCCGAGCCGACAAGACAGGGCCTTACCTTTGGCGGTTGGTATACCGAAAAAGACGGCGGAACAAAGATAGAAAACTTTGAGGATATTCCGGGCGACAACACAACACTTTATGTGCACTGGTGGGGCGACTGGAAAATGACCGAAAAACCCACGCTGACAGAGGAAGGAAAAGCGGTTCGCGTGCTTGACGGCTATCCGAACGTGACCGAAGAAAAGACAATTCCGAATTTGTCTGACACATCGGTTTGGAGAAAAGGGGGTTCGCTGGAACCGACCGCAGACCGTGAGGGAAAACAGAAATACACTTCCGAGTATGGCGATGTGGTGATAACGCTGCCGAAAAAAGCACGGGAATACGGCATTTCATATAAAGACGGATCTGTTTTCATTTCTGTTTTGGAAGAAACGACGTACACGGTTGAATTTAAGTCGGGAGACAGCAGCGGAATAAGAAAAGTAATCACAAACGGCGAGGGCGAGTATAGAGTGCTTAATCCGAAGAACTTTACGCCGAGCGGCACGGTGAAGGCAACATTGTATGACAGTGACATGAAAGAAATCTGTTCTGTTGAATATGAAGTAAAATAAGTAAAAAACATCTGCACATATTCGTGCAGATGTTTTTTCTGAATTTGAAACTTTTTGGGTGATTTTGAGATATATAAGAGTGTAAAGATTAAAAGCTTTTGATTCTTACATAGAGAAAGCGGGGTGCGAAAGTGGCGGACGAGGAAAAGCTGCTTAAGCGGCTGAAAAACGGCGAGAAACATGCAATAGATGACGCAATTGAAATTTTCGCGCCGTATATAAGCACGGTTTTATATAATATGTGCGGAAACAATCTTTCAAAAGAAGATGCGGAGGAAATTCTGTCCGATGTGTTTATCACGCTTTGGAGAAAAGCAGAAAGCATTGATTTGCAGAAAGGCACGCTGCGCGCGTATTTGGCGGCGGTTGCGCGGAATTTTGCTTTGAAAAAGTTAAGCGAAAGAGTCAATACCGAAAATCTTGATGATTTGGAGCTGTCCGACACAAAAGATTTTGTTGATGGCAGCTTGAACAGCCAATTTTTGTGGAGCGCCGTCATGTCCTTAGGCGAGCCGGACAGTGAGATTTTCGTGCGGTATTATAAATTCGGCGAAAAGTTAAGAGAAATCTCAAAGGTGATGGACTTAAATCTCTCTACCGTGAAAACCAAGCTTTCAAGAGGAAAACAAAAACTAAAACATATTTTAATCGATGCGGAGGAAATGCTATGAAGAAGAGAAATCTGTTTGAAGAATTAAATATCAAAGGGCAGGATGAATATGTAAACGGTGCTCTTGATATTGATATTCAAAATGTCAAGCAAAGGGTTCATTCGGCAGCGGATTCCGCGTACACAGAAAGGAAACCGATGATTATGAAATCCAAAAAGAAATATTTAGCAATTGCCGCAGCCGCGGTGCTGACGTTGGGAATCACGGCTTTTGCCGCAAACGGAATGATAGCGAATTGGTTCAGCTCGTCATCGTCAAAACCGGAGTATACGTCGCTTCCGACAGTACAGCAGGTGACAAAAGACATTGGTTACACGCCTGTTTTGATTGACAGTTTTGAAAACGGCTATGTTTTTAAAAGCGGCAGCGTTGTGAACAACAATCTTACGGACAAAGATGGCAAATCAATTGAAAGATTTAAGTCCGTATCGTTTGATTATGAAAAGAACGGGGACGAAGTTATCTTTGCACAGGATAAATTCAGTTCCGAAACGGAGCCGACGGGTGATGTTGTCGGCACCGTGAACGGCACGGCGGTTTATTATTACAGCTATGTCAATAAAAGCGTTCCGGCAGATTATAAGCTGACCGAAGCGGACAAAAAGGCAGAGGCGGATGGCAAGCTTGTTTTCAGTTACGGTTCACCCAACATGAAAATTCAGGCTATACAGTCCGTTACATGGCTGAAAGGCGGCATGCAGTACCAGTTGATGCAAATAAGCGGAAAACTGACCGCAGACGAGCTTTTTGAAATGGCAAAGGAAGTTTTAAACAAATAAAGACTTAAAGCCCGAAACGGTTCTGTTTCGGGCTTTCATTGCACAAAAAAACATCCCGCACATCTGTGCGGGATGTTTAACTATTCTTTTTTCAAAATATTTGCAAAGGTTTTGCCGATGTTTTCGGTGCGCTTGAAAAATTCGCTGCCGAAAACCCGTTCGGCTTTTTTAACTGCTTTTCCGAAATGGGTTTTGCGCACATTTAAATTGTGCACATCAGAACCGATTAAAAGCGGCAGACCGCTGTTGTAAAGCTTTCTGATATCGCGGAATGTGAATAGTCCGCAAACCGAATCAGCGTTAACCTGAATATACACTTCCATACTTAAAAGCTTAGGCAAATTATCATTATTCATGGGAAGGTATCGTTCCAAATGTGCCAAAATCGGCTGCAAATTGTGCCGTGAAATGATTTCAAAAACCGATTGATACACCCACGGGCTCCAGGGCTGAAACGGCAGTTCCAGCAGAATATAATTTGTGCCCTCAATGCATAGCTTTTCTAAGTCCGGCATGGACGCTGCTTCGGGAGACATATGTACCTCTGCGCCCATAAGCAGGCGCGGGATTTCTGAATCGCAGCCGATTTCTGATATGTATGAATCAAGCATCTCCCGCGATGCACTGCGGGCAGCTAAAAAATCGTCTGCATCTTTATGCTGATGAAAATAAAAATGCGGGGTTGCAAGCATAAGCGAAACGCCCTGCTTTGCCGACTGTTTCAATATGGAAACAGATTCTTCGGGCGACGACGATCCGTCGTCTATGCACGGCAGAACATGGGAATGGTAATCTATCCGCAAAAAAACGCCTCCCTCGAACCGATTTTATTTTTCTTCCAGACTTTTTGCACCATAGCCGTAATATCCGCCGCCGTATTTATAATAGTGCGAACGGTAGCTAAACAGGCGCTTTGCACCGTATCTGCCGCCATAGCTTGCATCGCTTGATTTTGAGCAGTTGTCAATAATGCCGAGAACCTTAACGTTTGCAAAGCGGAATGTTTTTAACACATCGCTGACCGCTGCATGCGGCGTGTATTTTTCACGAACCACAAGCGCAACGCCGCAGGCATGCGGTGCAATGGACACCGCATCGGTCACAATCGTTACGGGCGGGGTATCGATAAATATGTAGTCATATTTGGATTTCAGCTCGGAAAGGGTGTCTTCCATTGCTTTGGAGGACAATAATTCCGCAGGGTTTGGCGGAATATGGCCGCCGGGGATGCAGTCGATGTTATATTTTTCAATATGGGTTATCACGTCTGCACAGTTTACAAATCCGCCCAGAACATTGGAAAGCCCCACCTTGCCGTCAATATCAAAATACTTATGCAGTTTCGGAATACGAAGGTCGGAATCTATAATCATCACTTTCGCACCGGTTTGCGCAAAAGTGATTGCGGTGTTTATGCAAACCGTTGTTTTGCCCTCACTCGGAATAGCACTGGTGAAAACAATCACCTTGCCGCCCTCACCGTCGCTCTGCATGGCAAACATTAAGTTTGTACGCAGCGATTTGTAGGTTTCCTGAATCATAAACGGCGCATATTTATCGATAACGCGCGTTTTATCAACAGTCGATTTTATAACCTTGGATTTTTTACTGTTTTTTCTTTTCAATAATCCCATATTTGCACCTCGTTTTATTTGTTGTTGACCGGCTTGTAGGTCGGTACAATTTCCATTAAAAGTTCCTTTGTTTTTGCGGCGTCTTCATTATGTGCCGCGGTGTATAAATCCTTTAATTTTTCATACAATACGTCAAATTCCGTAAAGGACGGACGTCCGACAAAAATTTTGTTGTGTGCGGTCTTGGAAAGTCCCTCTTCCGCCATTAAAAGCTCTTCGTAAAGCTTTTCGCCCGGACGCAGACCGGTTACTTTAATATCGATATCTTTATTGGGCACATAGCCGGACAGGCGGATTAAGTTGACTGCCAAATCATAAATTTTAACCGGCTGACCCATATCCAGCACGAAAATTTCGCCGCCTTTTGCATAAAGCGAAGCCTGCAGCACAAGCTGCGCCGCCTCGGGAATGGTCATGAAGAAACGCGTAATTTCGCGGTGGGTGACCGTAACGGGACCGCCATGTGCGATCTGGCGCTTAAACAGCGGAATAACCGAGCCGTTCGAGCCCAAAACGTTGCCGAACCGAACCGCAACGAAATTGGTGCCGCTTTTTTTCTGATAAGACTGAATAATCATTTCACACAGCCGCTTGGTTGCACCCATAACATTGGTGGGGTTAACCGCCTTGTCAGTTGAAATCATAACAAATTTCGGAATATTGTTTTCAGATGCGCACTGCACCATATTAAGCGTGCCGAACACATTGTTTTTAATCGCCTCGCACGGCGAATCTTCCATAAGCGGAACGTGCTTGTGTGCTGCTGCGTGGAAAATGGTGTAGGGCTTATAGGTTTTGCAAATGCTGTCAATTCTGTGCTTGTCGCGAACCGACGCAATCAGTGTTTCGGTGTTTAAGTCGGGATATAAATAGTGCAGTTCGTTTTCCAAATCATAAGCATTGTTTTCGTAAATATCCACAATGACAAGGAGGGAGGGCTTGAAAACGGCAATCTGCTTGCAAAGCTCGCTGCCGATAGAACCGCCGCCGCCTGTGACCATAATGACTTTTCCGGTAATTTCCTGGCTTAAACCGTGGTTGTCTAAGATAATTGGGTCACGTGCTAATAAATCCTCAATTTCAACATCGCGGATTTTTTTGGTGAAGTTTTTGGAACCGGGCGCTAATATTTCATCGATACTTGGTACGATTCGAACCTTACAGCCCGTTTCACTGCAAACGTTTAAAATTCTCTTTGTGGTTGTTTCATTGGCGGACGGAATGGCATATAAAATTTCCGAAACGCCCAGCTGCTTGCAGATTTGAAGAATATCGCTCGACGTGCCGAGCACTTGAATGCCTTCTATAATGCGGTTTTGTTTGTTTGCATCGTCATCGATAAAACCGAGCACATTATAGTTAAAGCTTGGGTTTTTAAAGATATCGCGCACCACAATGCGGCCTGCCTCTCCGGCGCCGACAACCAGCAAATTTTTGTTGTTGCCGCTTTTGCACAGCGCTGCGGTTTGCGCGTGATTGTAGATATAAATCAAAAGGCGGTAGCCCGTCATGCCGACAGAACACAGCAAAACGCTCCAGAATATGTAGTTCCATGAAAGCAAATAATCGGTGAAAATAACAGCAAGAGGAATGGTGGGGAACAGTACAAAAAGATTGGTAAAGAACAGCCGCGCAAAATCCATAGATGTTGCGGTTTTCCAATATCTGCGGTAAATGCCGCCCAAGAAAAATAAAACAAGGGTGAAAAAGGCGAGCACCAGAATGTTCAGCAGTGTTTTTTGAGGAAACAGCGACGGATTATGCAGAAAACGAAAGCTGTTGTAGACGGTTAAAACAATCAAAACACTGAGTGCAACGGTTACAAAGTCCGCCAGGCAGTACATCAAATCTTTCACTTGGCGAGGCAAATGATTTTTTTTAAACATATGTAAGTTAAACCCCTATCCGTAAAATTTCATTATTTAATATATCACAAAAAATATTATATCACGAAGTTTTGCTCCTGTCAATCGGATAATCCGTCGAATTCCGCCGATATCGCGATTTTTCGGCATTTTTTTGAACAAGCGCTTGATTTGTGCGGCGGAGAGGGCAAAAAACAAAGAAAATTTCGGTTTACACCTTGACAAACGGGCAAAAATGTGGTATGATTCTATGGTAACCGCACGGGAAGGGTTTTAAAGTGCTCATGCCACCCTTATTCGGCGAGTCTAATTTACAGGAGGTGAAACCGCTATGTACGCAATTATCGTAACGGGCGGCAAACAGTATAAGGTAGCAGAAGGCGATGTTGTTTTCATCGAAAAGAAAGACGTTGCTGAAGGCGACACCATTAAGTTTGACGAAGTTTTGGCAGTATCCGGCGATGCAGGATTTACTGTAAACCCCAAGGGTGCGTCTGTTGAAGCAAAGGTTTTAGGTCAGGGTAAAGACAGAAAAATCATTGTTTACAAATACAAACCCAAAAAAGGCTACCACAAAAAGCAGGGCCACAGACAGCCTTACACAAAGATTCAAATCGAAAAAATCAGCTTATAATCTATAAGGATACTCAATTCGGAGGTGAGATTAAATGGCACATAAGAAGGGCGTCGGCAGTACAAAAAACGGCAGAGATTCCGAGTCTAAACGACTGGGTGTGAAACGCGGCGACGGTCAGCATGTTCTGGCAGGCAACATTCTCGTTCGGCAGAGAGGAACAAAAATCCATCCCGGTCTGAATGTTAAAAAGGGCGGCGATGACACACTGTTTGCCTTAATCGACGGACAGGTTAAGTTCGAAAGAAAAGGCAAAGACAAGAAGCAGGTTAGCGTATATTCTGCTGAATAATAAAGCTGCAAGGTGCCGATACTTTATAGTACCGGCACTTTTTTATTTTTTATGAAAAAGCGGGAAATTTAAAAACATACATTTTAAACATGAATACACGAAAGGAGGCGGCGGAATGTTTATAGACCGTGCCAAAATCAGAGTGAAGGCGGGAAAAGGCGGCGACGGAAGCATGTCTTTTCACAGAGAGAAATACATTGCGGCGGGCGGACCGGACGGCGGCGACGGCGGTCACGGCGGCGACGTGGTGTTTGTGGCGGACAATCAGCTTTCCACGCTTCTCGATTTTAAATATAAGAAAAAATACCAGGCGCCAAACGGCGGTGACGGCACAGCGGGCCGCTGCCGCGGCAAAAACGGCGAAGATTTAATCATTAAAGCGCCGGTCGGAACCATTATTAAATACAACGGAAAAATCGTTTGCGATTTAAAGCAAAAAGGCGACACTTTTGTGGCGGCAAAAGGCGGCACGGGCGGCTGGGGCAATGTGCATTTTGCAACCGCAACCCGTCAGGCACCGAAGTTTGCCAAGGTGGGCACGCTCGGCGACGAGCGCGAATTGGAGCTTGAATTAAAGCTTTTGGCAGACGTGGGACTAATCGGATTCCCGAACGTTGGAAAATCCACTTTGCTGTCCACCGTCAGCGCCGCAAAACCGAAAATTGCGAACTATCATTTCACAACTCTTGTGCCGAATTTGGGCGTTGTGCGCACAGAGGACGGCGAAAGCTTTGTTGCGGCAGACATTCCGGGACTGATTGAAGGCGCAAGCGACGGCGCGGGGTTGGGACACGATTTTCTGCGTCATGTGGAACGCACGCGGCTTTTGATTCACGTGGTGGACGTTTCGGGTATTGAGGGCAGAAACCCGATTGAGGATTTTGACCTGATTAATAAAGAACTCGCGGCGTATAACGCCGACCTGATGACGCGTCCGCAGATTGTTGCGGCGAACAAAACAGATATTATAACCGACGAGGCGCAGTATCAAGCGTTTTTAGACGAAATGGAAAAGCGTGGCATAAAAGTGTTTGAAATTTCGGCAGCGACAAAAAAGGGCGTGCGCGAACTGATGGCGTATGCGGCATCGCTTTTAAAAGATATTCCCGTTCCCGAAACCGAGGTGGAAGACATCGAGCATGTGGAATACAACTTCATGCCGTCCGACAGTTTTACGGTTCGCAGAGAAAACGACTATTATGTGGTTGAGGGGCCGTATGTGGAAAAATTGATTAATTCCATCAATTTCGAGGACTATGAATCCATGAGCTATTTCCAGACTATGCTTCGCAAAAAGGGCATTATAGACGAGTTGGAAAAGGCGGGCATTAAAGAAAATGACGTGGTGCACATGGGCGAGCTTGAATTTGAATTTGTTTTTTAAATTGGGGGATCAATATGAAAATCGGCGTTTTCGGCGGCACGTTCAACCCGGTGCACAGCGGGCATCTGTCCCTTGCCAAATCCCTTATCGGATTAAACCTTTTGGATAAAATTCTGTTTGTCGTTTCGGCGCGTCCGCCTCATAAAAATGAGGTAATGCCAAGCGCAAAGCAGCGCTATGACATGGTTTGTCTTGCCCTGAAAGGGTCTGACACGCTTATTCCGTGCGATGTGGAATTAAAACGCAGCGGAAAAAGCTATACTGTGGAAACCATGCCCGCACTGCGCAAAGAATTTCCGAATGACGAATTGTATTTTATAACGGGCGCGGACATGTTTATCGACATTCCGAACTGGTACATGCCGGAAAAACTGTTTCAAAACGAAAAGCTTATCGTGGCGGACCGCGGCAATGCATTTCATGAAGAAAAGTATATTTTGAAAAAAGAAGAAATTATAAAAACATACCGTCCGCATGTGCAGTTCGCTGAAATTGAAACGCCGGACATTTCTTCCAGCCAAATTCGGAGCAATGCGGAAAAATATAAGAATTTTTTACCCGAAGCGGTTTATGACTATATAAAAAGGAACAAATTGTATGAATAATGAAGAAATTATAAAAGTATTGCAGCAAAAGCTTGGCGAAAAGCGCCTGAAGCACACGTTCGGCGTTGCAAAATGCGCCAAAGAACTTGCAATGCGGTTTGGTGCAGACCCCGAAAAGGCCTATACGGCAGGGCTTTTGCACGATATTGTGAAAGAGGACACAATCGAAAACATGCTTTCTCTTTGTAAAAATTTAAATTTGGATGATGAAATGAAAGCGTCACGCGCGTTGCTGCATGGCCCCGCCGGCGCAGAATTTGCACGGCAAAAATTCGGTGTGGATGATGAGATTTATAACGCGTGCTTTTACCATACGGTTGGGCGGGCGAACATGTCACTTTTGGAAAAAATTGTGTATGTGGCAGACTGTATAGAGGAAAACCGCACGCAATCGGGGGTAGAAGAACTGCGCGAGATTGCCAAAACCGACCTTAACGCCTGTTTGCTGCAGGCGGTTGAGAACACAATTGCATACTTAAAGCAAAATAATATGAAAATTCACAAAAATTCCATTGAAACGCGAAATTATCTGTTGAAATCTGCGCAAAAATGTGATAAAATGAAATGATGAGAAAAGGATAAAAAAGGAGAGCCTTATGGAATCGGTTGAAATTGTTAAAAAAGTGATTAAAGCCTTAGATAAGCACAAGGCGCAGGAGGTTACGGTTTTAAAGCTTGAGGACATTACCGTTCTTTCCGACTATTTTGTGATTGCGGGCGGCAGTTCGAATACCCAGGTGAAAGCGCTTGCCGGCACGGTTGAAGAAGAACTGAAAAAAGACGGGGTTGAGCTTTTGCATACCGAGGGGTATGACAGCGCGTCCTGGATTTTACTGGACTACGGCGGTGTTATCG
>CAKSHV010000014.1 GCA_934457515.1 uncultured Clostridia bacterium | reverse complement strand
TTATTGTTTTATATCGATTAACTTTAAATGACAGCAAACATATTAGATTTAGGTATTTGAAAGAAAGGAACATAAAGCATGAAAAAAATTCTTTTCGTAACTTCAGAAGTGTATCCGTTTATTAAAACCGGGGGTTTGGGCGATGTGGCATATGCACTGCCCAAAGAGCTGAACAAAGAGGGATATGAAACCCGCGTGATTTGTCCTTTATATAAGGATATCCCCCAAAAATATAAAGACACCATGGAAAAGGTGTGCGATTTCACCGTACCGGTCGGCTGGCGCAACCAGTATTGCGGCCTGTTCCGCACCGAGCTTGACGGCACCGTTTTCTACTTTTTGGATAACGAATTTTATTTCCTGCGCGGCGGCGCCTATGGGTATTACGACGACGGCGAGCGGTTTGCGTTTTTCAACCGCGGCGTTTTGGAGGCAATCTTCCGCATGGACGATTTTACCCCCGACATTCTGCACATCAACGACTGGCACACCGGCATGATTCCGGTTTTGATGCACCATTTCTACTATGGCACAAAAGCGTTCTGCAAAACATTGCTTACCATACACAACTTAAAGTTCCAGGGCATTTACCCCAAACAGACCCTAACCGAGCTTTTGGGCTTGGACGAAGGGTATTTCACCGAGGACAAGGTGAAATATTATGACTGCATTTCGTTTATGAAAGCGGCAATTGTGTATTCCGACTATGTAACCACCGTAAGCCCCACCTACGCCGAGGAAATTCAAAACGACTTTTTCGGCGAGGGTTTAAACGGCATTCTTTCGCAGTACAGCTACAAATTAAAGGGCATTTTAAACGGTCTGGATTATGAGATTAACGACCCGAAAACCGATCCGGTCCTTGCCGAAAACTATTCTTATGCAAAGCTTTCGGGCAAAGCGGCAGACAAAGCGGCGCTGCAAAGAGAATTGGGGCTCGTTCAGGACCCGAACATGCCCATGATCGGCATTGTAAGCCGCATGACCGCGCAAAAGGGTTTTGACTTAATCATTGCCATGATTGAGCAAATTATGGAAGAAAACGTGCAGCTGGTTCTTTTGGGAACGGGCGACTATAAATACGAAGAGGTGTTCCGCTACTATGCGGGCCGTTACCCCGAACGCGTTTCGGCAAACTTGTATTTTTCAAACGACATGTCCAAAAAAATCTACGCAGCAAGCGATTTGTTCCTCATGCCGTCGCTGTTTGAGCCCTGCGGCTTAGGTCAGCTGATTGCCCTGCGTTACGGTTCGGTTCCGCTGGTTCGCGAAACGGGCGGCTTGAAAGACACCATCGAGCCGTACAACGAATATAAAAATAAAGGAAACGGTTTTTCCTTTTCCAATTTCAACGCGCACGACATGATGAATGTCATCCGCTATGCCCTCTCGGTTTACCGAGGCAATCCCGAGGCATGGACAAAACTTGTAAAGCGCGGCATGAAATGTGATTTCAGCTGGGAGAAAGCCGCAAAAGGCTATATCGATATTTATGAGAATTTAGGAAAGTGAGCGTGCATCTATGTTACAGAAAACCAAAGACCAAATTAAAGAAGATTTTACGCGAAAACTGATTACGCGCTACGCGAAAGATATTTCTCAAGCTTCCCCGCTTCATATTTATGAAGCCCTGGGCAGACTTGTGCGCGACTACATTGCCCAGTACTGGCATGACTCCAAAACCCAGTACATTAACGCGGGCATAAAGCAGGTACACTATTTTTCCATGGAATTTCTGCTCGGCAAACTCTTGGACACAAACCTCATTAACCTCGGCATTAAAGAGCAGTGCCGCGAGGCGATGGCAGAACTTGGGCTTGATTTGGAAGAAATTGAAAACATCGAAATCGAACCGGGTCTCGGAAACGGCGGCCTCGGCCGTCTTGCCGCATGCTTTTTGGACTCCATGAGTGCAACGGGCATTCCCGCATACGGTCAAGGCATCCGCTATAAATACGGCTTGTTTAAACAGAAAATTCAGGACGGTTATCAGGTAGAAGAATCGGACAACTGGTTAAAGCACGAAAACATTTGGGAAATGCGCCGCGATGACGAGGCGGTAACCGTGAAATTCGGCGGCAACGTAGACGTGGATTTTGACCGCAACGGCGAAATTCAGGTGACTTACAAAAACTATGATGAGGTGCTTGCCGTTCCGTACGACACCCCTATTGTCGGCTACGACTGCCATAATGTTAACTCTCTCCGTCTTTGGAGTGCAAAAGCAGAGGGCGAAGACGTAAACTTCGAAGAGTTCAGCCAGGGCGAATACATGAAAGCCATGGAACATAAGTGCGATTCCGAAATCATATCCGATATGCTCTACCCGAACGATGCAACCCAAAGCGGCAAGCGTCTGCGTTTAAAACAGGAATATTTCTTTGTCAGCGCAGGTTTGCAAAGCATGCTTGCCAAGCATAAAAAGCTGGGCCGCCCCGTGGAAGAGTTTTATAAATACCATGCGGTGCATATTAACGACACCCATCCGTCGCTGGCGGTTGCCGAGCTTATGCGCCTTTTGGTAGACGAGGAAAACATTCCGTGGAACACCGCGTGGGACATCACCACCAAAACCATGGCATACACCAACCACACCATCATGGCAGAGGCACTGGAAAAAATCGATATTTCGCTTATGAAAGAGCTTTTGCCGCGCGTGTATATGATTATAGAAGAAATCAACCGCCGTTTTGACGAAAAACTGCGCGAGGCATACCCCGACAAACCCGAAAAACTGCAGAAAATGTCCATTCTGTGGGACAAAAAAGTGCGTATGGCAAACCTTGCCATTGTGGGTTCTCACTCGGTAAACGGCGTTGCGGCGCTGCACACCGAAATTTTGAAAAAGCAGGAATTAAAAGACTTTAACGAATATTTTCCGGGCAAATTCAACAACAAAACCAACGGTATCACACACCGCCGCTGGTTAATCTCCGCGAATCCGAGACTGTCCGAACTGATTTGCGAAGCAATCGGCGACAAGTGGATTAAAGAGCCGAATGCCCTTGAAGATTTGCTGCCCTTTGCAAACGACAAAGAGTTCTGCGAGGCGGTTGCGGCAATCAAGCACGAAAAGAAAATCGAAATGGACAAATTTGTGCAGGAGCAGTACGGCTTTCATTTGGACACGCACAGCATGTTCTGCTCGCAGGTTAAGCGCCTGCACGCTTACAAGCGCCAAACGCTGAACATTATATACATTATGCATCTGTACAACGAGCTTTTGGAAAACCCGGACATGGACATTCCGCCCCGCACCTTTATTTTCGGTGCAAAGGCGTTTTCGTCCTACAGCCTGGCAAAGAAAGTTATAAAGCTCATTAACTCGGTTGCGGACAAAGTAAACAACGACCCGCGCATTAAAGGCAAACTTAAGGTTGTGTTTATTCCGAACTACAATGTAGATATTGCCCAGCGCATTATTCCCGCGTCCAACGTCAGCATGCAGATTTCAACCGCGTCCAAAGAGGCTTCCGGCACCAGCAACATGAAATTCATGATGAACGGCGCCATCACTCTTGCCACCATGGATGGTGCAAATGTTGAAATTTACGATGCGGTCGGCAAAGACAATATCGTAACATTCGGTCTGTCTTCCGAAGAGGTTATAAACTACTATAAAAACGGCGGCTATCTTGCCTCCGAGCTTTATAATTCCGACCCGCGTCTGAAAAAGGTGCTCGACCAGCTGAAAGGCAACGCATACACCTCCACGCCGGGCGAATATGATGAGATATTTAATCACCTCGTAACCTGGAATGACGAATTTTTCGTGCTGAAAGATTTCGACGCGTTTGTAAAAGCAAACGAAGAAATCAACCGCCGCTACCGCGACCGCGGAAACTGGCACAAATCCGCCGTTATCAACATTGCAAAATCCGGACGGTTCTCCAGCGACAACACCATTTTAAAATATGCGTCCGAGATTTGGGAAATCGAGCCCTATTTTGTAAAATAATTCATTTTAAGAGGGCGATGTCCGCATCGGTCCGCTTTTAAAAAAGCGCCCGAACAGGGGCGCGGCCCCTTTCCCGCCCTCTTCGGGCGGGAAAATCCAAATATAAAGGATAAGCGCACATGATTCAATTTGATTCAAGAAATAAAAAGTTTAAATCCCCCTACGGCGCAGTTCCGTGCGGCACAGCAGTTTCTTTTCGCCTTTTGGCGCAAAATTGCGAAGAGGTGTTTTTAATCACCGACGTTTTAGGCACTTTCCCCATGAAAAAGGACGGCGATTTTTTCACATACACCCTAACCGTAACCGAAGCGGGGCTTGTGCACTACTGTTTCCGCGCACATGATATGTACGGCAACACCATTTGGTGCGGCAAAGGCGAGGGCGGAAAAAGCGCCTGCTCGGCAACTATTCCGCCATTTTATCAGCTGACCGTTTTCGAGCAAACCCCCGCCCTTCCGAACTGGTATCAAAAGGGCATTGTGTATCAAATTTTCCCTGACCGGTTCCGTGTGGGCGGCGAGGTGCGCCGCACCAAAGAAAACGCATACTACCGCGCGTGGAACGAGCAGCCCGCTTATATCAAGGACGGCGGCAATATCCAAAAATGGGATTTTTACGGCGGCAATTTACAGGGCATAACCGAAAAACTGCCCTACTTAAAGTCGCTCGGCGTAACGGCGATTTATCTAAACCCGATATTTGAATCTATGTCCAACCACCGCTACTCCACGGCGGATTTCCGTCATATCGACGATATGCTCGGTGGCCTTGACGATTTTAAAACACTGATCGATGAGGCGGAAAAGCAGGGCATTAAGCTTATTTTAGACGGCGTGTTTAACCATGTGGGCGCAGACAGCGTGTATTTTAACAAATTCGGCACATTCGGCACAGACGGCGCCTATAAAAATCCCGATTCCAAATACCGTTCGTGGTTTCGCTTCCGCAACTATCCGAATGAGTACGACTGCTGGTGGGGCGTTTCGGATTTACCCGATTTAAACACCGAAAATGCCGATTTGCGTGACTATTTGATTTCGGGCGAAAACAGCATTATCAAATACTGGACAAGGCTTGGCATCGGCGGCTGGCGGTTAGATGTGGCAGACGAGCTGCCGGACGATTTTCTGGCGCTTTTATACAAAACCGTGAAAGCCAACAGCGACAATGCGATTGTTATGGGCGAGGTTTGGGAAGACGCGTCCAACAAAATCGCCTATGATAAGCTGAAAAAATATTTCACCAACCGCGAGCTGGACTGCGTGATGAACTATCCCCTGCGTGATAATCTGCTTGCATTCTTCAGCGGCGAAATTTCGGCTGAAACGCTTGCCGAGCGGTTTGAAACCTTAAGAGAAAACTATCCAAAAAGCGCATTTTACGGCGGCCTAAACCTGCTTGGCACCCACGATGTGGAACGCATTTTCACCAAAGCGCAGGACATTCTGCCCGAAAATCCGCTTGCCTTACTCACCCAGCTTGTGGCGCTGCAGTTTGCATTCCCGGGCGTCCCCTGCATTTATTACGGCGACGAGGCGGGCCTTACCGGCGGCAAAGACCCCGATAACCGCAAGCCATACCCCTGGGGGAACGAAAACGAGCAGGTTATGGCAATTTATAAAACCTACACCGCAAAACGCGCCGAATCCCCCATATTGCAGTCGGGTGAAACGGAGTTTTTGGCAATCGGCGAAGATGTGTTCGGCGTAAAACGCTATATGGACGGAAAAAACTACACAATTTTGGTCAACCGCAGCGGTGAAACAAAAGAAAACGTTCCGCCGCACGGCATAAAAGAAGAATAAATTTTTTAGAAAGGACGAACCCGCATGAAAGCCAAATGGGGCGCACTTTGGATATTTTTAATTGTAATTGTTGCCTATCTTGTGTTAAACCACTTTGTTTTAACCCCGCTTTTAGAAGCATTTCAGGCTTACATGGGCTGGTAAGAAAGGATGAACACGTTTCGGCAAAAGGCGCTGCCGGTTGTTTTAATAACCCTTGCATGCGTCGCCATGGCGGCGGTCGATGCAATTTTACAGCCTACATATGCGGTAAAATCCGCCGTAAAATGGCTGCTGTTTGTGCTTGTTCCGCTCCTGTACAGCGCATGGAATCAAGACGTTTCCTTAAAAAGCCTTTTTGCGTTCCGAAAAAAGGGAATATGGATTTCGTTTGCAATCGGCTTGGGTCTGTTTTGTGCAATTCTTAGCGCATATTTTGCGTTTTCGCCGCTGTTTGACCTGTCCGGCATCACAAAATCGCTCGGCAGCAATTTGGGCGTTCACGCCGGAAACTTTATTTATGTTTCGCTTTACATTGCCGTTGTAAATTCGTTTCTGGAAGAATTTTTCTTCCGCGGATTTTCCTTTTTGTGCTTAAAAGCCAAAACGGGCAGAAAATTTGCCTTTTTGTTCAGCGCCGCCATGTTCTCACTGTACCATGCGGCAATGACAATCGGTTGGTTTTCGCCGCTTTTGCTTTGTATGATTCTTTTGGTTCTGTTTGGAACAGGGCTGTTTTTAAACTATGTTGACGAAAAAAGTAAAACAATATATAATTCGTATTTTATGCACATGTTTGCTAATTTTGCAATCAATACCATCGGATTTATATTGTTTAACATATAAAAATAAGAAAAAGGAGCAAAAAACATGATCATAACAAAAGATGTGCGCTATGTCGGCGTAAATGACCGCAAAATCGATTTATTTGAAGGACAATACACCGTTCCGAACGGCATGGCATATAATTCTTATCTGATTTTAGATGAAAAAAATGCAGTTTTCGACTCGGTTGATACCCATTTCGGCACAGAATGGCTCGAAAACATTAAAAAAGCGGCAGACGGCAAGGAAATTGACTATTTAATCGTGCAGCACATGGAGCCGGACCATTCGGCAAACATTCTAAACTTTGCAAATGCCTATCCGAACGCAACCATCGTTGCAACCGCCAAAGCATTTACCATGATGCAGCAATTTTTCGGCACGGATTTTGAGTCCCGCCGCATGGTGGTAAAAGAGGGCGATACGTTAACTCTCGGCACCCACACCTTAACCTTTGTAACCGCGCCCATGGTGCACTGGCCCGAAGTTATGGTAACCTATGACGCAAAAGACAAAATTCTGTTTTCGGCAGACGGATTCGGCAAATTCGGCGCTCTTGACGCAGACGAGGACTGGGCATGCGAGGCACGCCGCTATTATTTCGGCATTGTGGGCAAATACGGTGCACAGGTGCAGGCACTTTTAAAAAAGGCTGCCGCGCTTGATATTCAAATCATCTGCCCGCTGCACGGCCCTGTTTTGACTGAAAATCTTTCTTATTATATTGACCTTTACAACACCTGGTCGTCCTATGCCGCAGAATCGGACGGAATTGTTATTGCTTACACTTCGGTTTACGGCAACACAAAACAGGCCGCCGAATTGCTTTGCGATACTTTGAAAGAAAAAGGCGCAAAAAAGGTGGTTTTGACCGATCTTGCACGGGATGATATGGCAGAGGCTGTGGAAGACGCATTCCGCTATAATAAGCTGGTGCTTGCCACCACTACATACAATGCAGACATTTTTCCGTTCATGCGCACCTTTATCGAGCATTTAACCGAGCGGAATTATCAAAACCGCACGGTTGGCTTTATCGAAAACGGTTCCTGGGCACTGACCGCCGAAAAAGTTATGCGAAAATTACTGGAAAATTCCAAGAATTTAACCCTTTTAGACGAATCGGTACACATTAAATCTGCATTAAATGACGAAAGCAAGGCACAGATCAATGCCCTTGCCGATGCGCTTTTATAATTTTTCATGTAATCGAGGGGGCGACGTTGCTGTTGCCCCCTTATATTTCCCCTTAAAACGTTTAAAAAACGAGGCGTTTTCACGCCTCGTTTTTTTATTTTAACCCCAGTAATCGTTTCGCATTCTTTGCAAAAATTAACTCTTTTTCGCTGTCCGAAATCAAACTGTCTAAAAGCACGCCGCCGATATACATGGCAGGGTTGCAGGTGGGATAATCCGAACCGTATAAAATCCGCTCGGCACCGAACGCGTCAATCGCGTGCCGCAGCATACCGTGGCGGAAAATGCCGTAACCTGAAACGTCTAAGTAATAATTTTCGCTTAATTTCATGCGCTCCACATGCCGCATAAACTCGCCGTATTCGCCAGGATGCGCCGCAACGAAAACCACATTTTTGTGTTCGCGCACCATTTTGTCCATCTCGTCCTCATTTGGCATGGAATGAAAGCTAACCACCATGTTTAAGCTTTCCGCAACATCTAAAATCTCCGAAAATTCCTTGCAGGAATAGTCCGTCCAGAAGTGCGCATAGGGAATCAGCTCGCCTACCAGGTTTATGCCCAGTTTTTTCATTTTTTCCATTTCTTCGCACGATTCTTTCACAAAATGCGGGTGCACATGAATCCCGGGTATATAAAAATCGCCATACTTTTCGCGAAGCTTAAGTGCCTCTTGATTGTGGTCTTTTAAACATTCCCAAACGTTTTCCTTTGTCACACGCCCGTCAAACGCAATCACCGAGCCGCAGATTTTGGAAACGCCAAGCTCTTTCATGGTCGCTACGGTCGAATCCGCGCTCATATTGCAGTATTCCTTGTGCGAACAAATGTTTGTACCGCTCTCCAAAAACGGATGCGTGTGAAAATCGATAATCTCAAAATCCCTTATATTCATTTTAAAATACCTCTTTCTGTTAAAAAAGCGGGACATGCCCCATGGCTTTCCCGCTTTTCCTTTCATTAAAATCAATCGCCGAACGAAACGCCCATTGCCTTTGCAACGGTAACCAATTCGCCGTTCGGGTCAACGTTTTTGGTTTTCTGACCGATAACGTCTTCCAAAGATACATATTTAATTTCATTGCCCTGCAGCACAACCATGTTGCCGAACAAGCCCTGCATTGCATATTCAACAGCCGCATAACCGTATCTTGTGGACAAAACTCTGTCGTGGGCTGTCGGCGAACCGCCGCGCTGAATATGACCCAAAACCGTTGCGCGCGCTTCCGAGCCAACCAATTTTTCCAGCTCGTCTGCAACAACCGCGCCGACGCCGCCTAAGCGAATCGGGTCCGGGCTGTCCTCGCGAACCTTTAAAATAACCTGTTTGCCGTCAATGGATTTTGCACCCTCGGCAACCGCAACGATAGAGAATGTCTTGCCTCTTGCTTTGTCCTGCTTAATCTTTTCCGCAACTTTGTTAATGTCATACGGGATTTCGGGAATCAAAATCGCGTCTGCCGCGCCTGCAATACCCGAATGCAGCGTCAGCCAGCCTGCGCCTCTGCCCATGATTTCAACAACCATGATTCTGTGGTGGCTCATACCGGTGGTGCGCACTCTGTCCAATCCGTCGGTTGCAACCGTGATTGCGGTATCGAAACCGAACGTAAAGTCGGTGCATGCCAAATCGTTATCAATGGTTTTCGGAATACCCATAACCTTAACGCCCTTGCGCGCAAAGTCACGGCCCGAAGTTAATGTACCGTCGCCGCCTAAAATAAACAGCGCGTCAATGCCTGCGTCTTTCAAGTTCTGAACCGCAACGTCAGACACGTCATGATATTTAATGTTTCCGTTTTCGT
The DNA here is from genome assembly GCA_934457515.1 of uncultured Clostridia bacterium. Taxonomy (GTDB): domain Bacteria; phylum Bacillota; class Clostridia; order RGIG6154; family RGIG6154; genus RGIG6154. Next base: position 2,463 of record CAKSHV010000014.1, on the reverse strand, counting down.
CTTTCACGATTTCATCGTTCTCATCGCGAACGGGGTAAATGAACAAATTATCTTTATTGGAGCTGTGCAGAATTGTGCCGCCAACGCCGATAATTTCCTGAACCTTGTCCAGCGTAAGCGGAACAAAGCTTTTGTGATACAAGCCGTGGTAGCCGTTCTCAATGCCGACAACCTCCAGACCGTATTTTTCAATAGCTGTTTTAACAACCGCGCGGATAACGGGATTCAATCCGGGACAATCGCCGCCGCCGGTTAAGATTGCAATTCTTTTAATATCACTCATAATGCAAACCTCCAAAAAATTTGTACTTATATATTTTACAATATTTTTCAATAAATTTCAAGTTATTTTTGTATTTTTTTTGAAATTTTTTATAAAATATGTTGTGGAACATCAAAACAAGGGCAAAAAATGTGACAAACGCACACTTTTTGCGACAAAAACGAAAGGATGGTTTAAAAATGAAAGTAAAATACGGATGTGTGGCAATTGCCGCGGGCAGCGCGGTTATGCTCGGCGGGCTGGCACTTAAAAACCATTGTGAAAAATGCGGCTGTACGCTGTTCGGTTTCGGGCTTGCGCACGTGTTTTTAGGCTCGCTTTCCCTGCTGAAAGGCGAAAACGGCTGTATTCCGGACAAGGTGTCTATCCCGATTCCGAAGTGTGACCTGGAAATCGATTTGGAATAACAAGCGTGCCGGCAAAGCTGGCACTTTCAGGGCAAAACCCCTTATTCCAATTTTAGCATATTTTAATTTTGAGGGAAATTCCATCAAACTCCCTTTACTATCTATGCTGTAAACATAGTCTTTTACCAATTAAGGCGTGCCGATAAAGTCGGCACGCCTCTCTTTTATTATCTAAACAATAAACAACCCATCTGCTTAAAATCTTCGATTTTTTGCAGCAGCAGCTCGCGGCTGACTTTAAATTCCTTGCCCAGACAATCCATGCAAAGAAATTTCTCCGCACCGCGGTTTACAAGTTTTTTGTGCAGCCCGATTTCGTTAAACGAAAGGGGACCTTTTCCGCATTGGTAGCAAAACTCACCCATTATGCGCGGTCAACCACCTTTGCGCGGTACATATTGCAGCCGTGTGCCGGAACAACCACGTTGTACATGTCCACCTGAACGCCAATATTCTCGCCGGTGAACACATCGGTCATGTCAAAACCGCAGCCGCTGTAGTACGGCAGACCCACATCGTGAAACGCAAGCGAAATAATTCTTTCCGTGTCGTCGAAATTAAAGAACGCCAAAACATACTCGCCGTTTGACAAGTGCTTGATAAAGGCGAACACTGATTCGGACGTCGGATATTCTCTTTCCTGCGTCATGTCCGAAACACAAAGAGGCGGACGGCCGTCCTCGTCCTGATTAATGGCAATTAACTCTTTGTTCTGCATTAAATTCTTGCTGAACTCGTTTACATTGCGAATGTCGCCGCCCATCATCAGCGGAACGCCGAACAGGCACCACATTGCAAAATGCGCCTTATATTCCTCGTCTGTGCAGCCGCCCAAACCAACATGACCCTTGCCGTACATGCCGACAATTAACATATCGGGGTCGTTAAAACAGCCGGGTGCGGAGCAGCAAAGATTTTTAATCTGGCTGGCGCCGATTTTGGAAAACGACTCAAAATTATCTGCAATATCTCCGGTCGAACGGTACATATGAACGCCGACGGAACGCATCCACTTCCACGGCTCCTCCACGCCCCAGTTGCACGCCGAAAACAGAATTTCTCTGCCCGAGTGCTTTAACGCAAGGCTCATGGTTTCATATGCCTGCTTGCAGTTGCCGGTCTTGGGGAAATAACAAAAATCGTATTTTAAAAAGTCAACGCCCCACTCGGCAAAGGTTTTCGCATCCACAAACTCATGACCGTAGCTTGAAGGATAATCCGCACAGGTGCGAAGCCCTGCACAGGAATACATGCCAAATTTTAAACCCTTGCTGTGTACGTAATCGCTCAGCGCTTTCATGCCGTTCGGAAACTTTGTCTTGTCGGGAACCAGCTTTCCCTCTTCGTTTCTCTGCTTTTCCGCCCAGCAATCGTCAATAACCAGATATTCATAGCCTGCGTCTTTATATCCCAAATCCACCATTGCGTCTGCCATTTCGCGAATCAACTGCTCGTTGATATCCGTTGCAAACGTGTTCCAGGAATTCCACCCCATGGGCGGTCTTTGTGCTAACATTTCATCCACTCCCAACATGCAATTTTGTGATTATTATACAGGATATTTATTTGTTTGTCAATAGGTTTTCTCAAATTATTTTTTCCCGCGCCGCATAAAACAAATACTGCTGTGCATACCCCGCGTGTTCACCAAACCGATTTTTTGCCCATGTGTTCACCGCCTGTGCCGTTGTGGATTCAATTTTGTATATTTGTGACACTGTTTTCTTAATCCACGTGTCGGTCGGGAACACTTCGCGGCGACCTGCTCCGAAC
>CAKSHV010000013.1 GCA_934457515.1 uncultured Clostridia bacterium | reverse complement strand
GAACGGACTTTGCTCCGTTCCGATTTTTCTTTACAGAAAAATCAGTCACACGCGCCGTCGTTCCTCCTCTTTCGCAAAACAGGCACGCTTGGCTCGCCTGTTCGCTTGTAAACGCGCTCACAACGGCTCACAGTCGCTACCACCTTTTTGCGAGATGCGCCTGCGGCGCGAATATCTCAATGGTTCGGAATTGCCAAAAAACGACAAGATTCGAAAGAATCTTGTCGTTTTTTTTCGTTCTTGCTTTTTTCATCTTGTTAAACCGTCACTTTGCACCTCAGCTTTAATTGGTAACATCCATATACTCAGAGTTTTCTTTTGAAGTATCTGCATTTTCAACAATCAGGACCAACGCATCGCAGCTTACCTTAATATTGTGCCACACACCGCGTTTAACATTATAAATTTTGTTTGGCTCCATGACATAGCATTCCATTTCTTTTCCTATATAAATTTTCGCACTTCCTTTTAGCAGGACAAATGCCTCATCCGTGTTTTTGTGTCGCTCCAAGTAAGTTATGTCCGAAAAACGCTGTGCAAAGGTTAAAAAAGCAATCCGCCACGCGCCGAAATGCAGCGCGGGACGGTACCCGCCGCTTTCACAGCCAATAATTTCAATATCTGCCATTTTTTAATCAAACTCCTTTATTAAAACGCCTTGCGGTGCAATCTCGGTGTTTAAAACCGAAACTGCCCCGTCCGAATCGTTCCATAGCGCCGCAATAGTTTTTTCACCCAAAGTATACTGCGCACCTTTTATCTGTTTGGGATATTCGCCTGCGAGCATGTCATATTCACCGTCGGTAAAAAACGGGAGATACTTCTTTCGAAGTCCAACCAAATAACCAATATACTCCGCATAATGCGGCGTATTTATCTCTAAGCTTTCTGCTCTGCCGCGATAAATTGACACGTCAAATATTAAGCCGTGCACAAACGCATAATTTAAATGTCTGCGCCAGCCGTCTTTTTCATCATGCAGCAAACGGTTGGAGAGAATGGCATGCGGAAACGTGTAGCGGAAAACATGCGGATAAGCATCCTCCGAAAAATACATACCAAATCCGCAACCATGCGTAAAATCCATCTGTGCCGTCAGTCGGTCGGTCACCCATTCCGTACCGAACCACTCGTCCTCCGAAAGTTGTGTACGCATGTTTTTTACAGCTTCTAACCGATATGCAGGGTCAAGGTCGATTCTTCTGCCATGTTCATGACTGTCATCAAAGCACAGATTAAAACAAATGCCGATTTGGTCAAAAAACGTGCCGTTCGAACCAAGGCTCAAGTGCCGTTTTTCAACCTCAAGCAGCTTTTCACGCCAGCCCTTTGTTGCATAACAACCTGTAGCAAAAGTTTTGTGTCCGAAGCGCAGCAGAGTTCCGTTATTTGAAAATTTATAAAATTCACGGTATTCGTTTCTTTCAATATCCTTCATGGTTAAATGAACGCCTGTGTTTTTATAGTAGTCTGTCGCCGTGTCAATTAAATGTCCGTTGGCATACAGCAAAACCTTGCCTCCCGTTTCATTTATTTCACGAATGACTCTTTTCAGTTTATTTGCCCCGCCAAGCGCAGGATCGGGCATGTAATTCGGATAACCGTTATCCATTCCCTCCTCCCACCAGGCAAACAAAAGAATCATGTTTACGCCATGCTTTGCCCCCTCGGCATAAAGCGCAGGCAATTCGTCATAAGTGTGAAAAATCTCGCCGTACTGATGCTTTAAAATAATGCGCTGCCAACCTTGCAGCTGCTTTACCGACTCTGACTTCTTCACGGGGCTTTTGTTCCATGTTTTGTCTGCCCACGAGCGATAGAAGTCCGCGCCCTTTCGCCAATCGCCCTCAAATGCGGCAAGCACAAATCCTCCGTATGTCACGGTTTCGCCCGGACATACAGCCGGATATGAACAAACCGTCATCAAAAAGCGCTTGTCATTTTCTCCGCGCGGCTCGGTGCCGACTGCAAATGTTGTCATGCGCCAATTCTCGCTGTGGCAGCCCATATACAAAAGTCCGCCGTTGCTTTCTACACTCATCCACGGCATGGAAATTAGCCCGGGATATGAAAATGTGCCCCAGATATTTTTGTAATCCGCCGCCATATATTCGGTATGCGAAACCGCATTTTTGTGCGGATTTTTAATTTTCCTGCCCAATCCCCACGGTAAAACCAGCGCATCTCTTTCGAAATCTCCGTTTATGCGTGAAAACTCAAAAAGCGGATATTGCAGCTCGTTCACACGAACCTGCGCCCGGTTCGTAATCTGTGCCGAAAAACGAATGTTTTGATTATGGCAGTCCATTTCAAGCCTAAGCATAATATCATGTACAGATTTATCCTCCGCAACAAGCGGGGAATACGTCAAAATCAATTTATCTTTTTCTCTTTCAACCGCAGGTACGTTTTGGTCTTTGGAATACACACCCAGTTCATTATTTTTCCCGCTTTGACAATAATCCAAATGCAAGCGCCAAAAATCACTGTTTTCAGATAATTTTACTGAAAATCCATCTATGGATAACTGCAAATTTTGTACAAAATCAATTTTAACCCTGCTCATATTTTTCATTCCTTTCTTTGTTTTTCACTGTCATTATAACTTGTTTTCTATTTTATGAAAATGCACAAACTCTGCAAAAACATGTATAATTTTGATATTATTTCTTGACACGTTTCCAAAGCATGATATAATTAAAGAAAAAAGGAGCTGCCAAAAATGTATACACTTGACATTTCAAAACCAATATCCTGTTTTATGATGGGAAGAATGAAACAAAAAAACGGATGGGAATTTCAAAAAGTGCGGAAAATAAAGCAGAATTTATTTGTGTTTATGATAGACGGCACAGCGGATTTTTCTGTAGAATTATGTACATATTCCTTAAAAAAGGGCGATATTTTCATCATTCCTGCAGAATCTCCGTACTTTGCGAACACAAAAGAAAGCTGTGAATATTTTTTCTTTCACTTTTCAGGACACATGGAAAAAGGTTACATCCCTGCCGCCACTGCCGTTCCGGCTGCCTTTTCCTTTCAGCTTGCACCCTGTCCGCATGATAAAATAGCTCTTCTTCCCAAAATTGCCGCAGGGGATTTGTTTTCTTCTCTGGTTTCACAGGTTTTTCTCTGCATGGAGTATAATGCGCGCGGCACCCGCACAGGCAGACTTTTAACCGACACGGAATTTTTTAAAATTCTGCTTTCGCTAAGCGAGTTATCCAACAAACCTGCCGTTTCTTATCCAAAACCCATACAAACCATGTTGATTTACATAAAAAAGAATTTAACACAATCTATCCGCTTATCGGACATAAGTGAAAACTGCAATATTTCCGCACCGTATGCCGCACGGCTTTTTAAAAAATATTTAAATATGACCGCAACCGAATACATTCACCGCCAAAAATTGCAGTATGCTGTGGAACTCATGAAAAACACATCCTTAAATTTAACCGAAATTGCGGACTATTTAGGCTTTTATGATGTATTCCAATTTTCACGGCTTTTTAAAAGATATTATAAGACCGCACCGTCAATCTATTTAAAAAAAATTAACTTACTTATTGCTTTTTTCCAAAATATATGATATAATTTATTTACACAAAATTATGAAACATGACATTCTGTGTATTTTAATAACGAAGGGATTTTAGAAAAAATGAAATTAAAAAAATGGCTGGCTTTGCCGCTTTGTCTGTGTTTAAGTACAACAATCGTTTGCGCGGCAGACAGGGCAGACGTTTATGTGAACAACCAAAAACTTGCATCGGACGCGTATTTAATAAACGACAGAGTATATGTTCCGCTCCGCGCGGTCAGTGAAACAATGGGTGCTTCTGTTTCATGGAATGATGCGCAAAACAGCGCCTATATCACATTTGACGAAGACACGCTCGTGTCCTCCGTCATTAACAATTGCAGCGAATCGGTTGTGGCAATTGCGGGAAATTACACCCCCGAATACATATCCAAGCAAGCCCTTTCATACAATAATGCCTATGCGCACGGCACGGGCGTTGTCATTAAAAGCAGCGGCGTGATTTTAACCAATTACCATGTTGTTGAAAACATGGAAAATATAACCGTTGTTTTAGGCAGCGGCGAAAGCTACAGCGGTGTTGTGCAGTATGCCGATAAGCTTTCCGACTTGGCGGTTGTTAAAATCAACAAGCTTGGCTTAAAACCCATCACCTTTGCCAAAGAGGCAGACATTCAAACCGGCAGAACGGTTATTGCTATCGGAACGCCGCTTTCTCTCGGCATGATGAATTCCGCATCGAAGGGCATCATCAGCGGCACGCACGTGAACATCGGCGAGCACTATGCCTTTTTGCAGTCGGACGTTTCGATAAACGGCGGCAACTCGGGCGGCGCTTTGGTTAATTTAAAAGGCGAGCTTGTGGGCATAACCACCGAAAAAATTGCGGGAATCGGCATTGAGGGCATGTCGTTCGCCATACCGATTGACACGGTAAATTATGTGCTGCACCAGTTCGAAACAAACGGCAAAGTTCTGCGCCCCGAAATTCCTGTTACCTATGCGGAATCCTGGGAGGCAAAAATCGGTCTGCCCACCACAAAAGGGCTTACGGTCAGCACCTCTGCCGTGCCCGAGATTCAGCAAGGCGACATACTAAATGCCGTAAACGGCGTTTCGGTACACAGCATAACAGACTATAATGAAGCACTGAAAAGCACGTTTTCCGCATCCCTCACGCTAAGTCTTACACGTGGCGGACAGCCGGTTACCGTAACCCTTTCCCCTTCATTAAAATAAAAAAAGAAAACGGAGTGAATGAAAAACATGAAAAGAATTTTAGCAACGGTTCTTGCGGCAATTTTGCTGCTGTCCTGTGTACCCGCGCTTGCGGAAGACGCGCAAAAAGTTGAAATTTCGTTCAAAGTGGGTGACAGCACCCTTATGATTAACGGCTCGCCCGTTACGGTTCAAACGCCTTATGTGGCAGGTGAAGGCACAACCCTTGTTCCCCTTCGCGTAATCAGCGAGGCGTTCGGCGCGGTTGTCGGCTGGGAAGACGCAACGCAAACCATAACCCTTGACTACAGCGATGTGAAAATCACGCTGCAAATCGGAAACAAAAGCGCAACCGTAAACAATCACACCGAAACGCTGGCAGAACCTCCCGCGCTTTCGGGCGACTATACCATGGTTCCGCTCCGCTTTATTTCCGAAACGTTCGGCGCTGCCGTTTCGTATGATGAAAAAACCGAAGCAATTACCGTAACCAAAGAGGCGTTCCAAGACGGACAGACCATTCAGGGCAAAACCGACATGGCACGCGTTGGCGACAGTTACTACGCCTGGTCGATGGACACCCCGCAGACTCTTTCCATGACGGACAGAAGCTTTGACGGCGTATATACCGAATTTTCCAACGAGGCGGACGACGTTTTATTTACGATTGACATTTACGAAAAAGACAAGGACGTTACCGCGGAAAAAATCCTCTCCGATATGAAAGATGCTATAAAGAGCGGCACCCTTACAAAATCGGAAAAAACAAAAGATGAAAGCGGCAATGACGTGATTTACGTGCAGGGCAAGAATAAAAACGTCACCATTGCCGACAAGGTGTTTATAAAAGACGGCATGATTTATGATTTAATGGTCAGCGCATCTGCCGACAATAAGAATTTTCCCGATTATACTAAACTTTTGGACTCGTTTACCCTTTCTTTTTCCGATAAGGAAATCACCTACGACCTGTCCGATGTGGGTAAAGACGGGTTTCGTCCGTTCAAAGACGAAAAATACAAGACCTCTTTTAAACTCCCGCAGGACTGGTTTGAATCAAGCAGTGAAAACCAGGAAAACATCCATCGGTTTTATCCTGTTAAGGGCGAAACTTCCGACAGCATTTTCTTCCTGATTTATTCTAAATCGGAAGAGGTAACCGCAGAATCGCTTGCAAAAAAGGATATGGAATCCAACGCCATGTTCTTTGCAAAGAAGTTTTCAACCATTACACCGCTGACCGATTGCACCGTCGGCGGAAAATATCCGGGCAAGGTGTACACCCAGACCATTTCCGGAACGGCGCACAATGACCAAATTTTTACCGACTGTTTCTTTGAAATCGGTGATTATGTGTATAACATTTCCTTCACCTTTGATAAAGAAAATAACGATTTGATGCAGACGGTTTTGGGCTCTGTAAACTGTGAGCCGCTTGACAAAAATGAAATCGGCGATATTCTCCAAAACGATTATGACGCGGAAGGTACATACACGGTTGCCGACGGCGACTGGACAATGCAAGCGCTTGTTTCGTGGAGCAAAAACACAACGCAGCCGGCAGGATTTACCCTCACACACAATTTAACCGGCTCTATACTGACAATGGAAATAACCGATGCCCGTTCGTCTTCGCGCAGCGACTATATAACCGCGCTGAACAAACTGGATGACAAAGTTTTGGATGTGAAAGGCATGTCCGGCTACGGCGACAATAAAGACCGCCGCGATGAGCCTGAAACCATAATGCTTAACAACACCAAATATTCGATTTATGAGTATATTTCCAAGTCGGATAATAATAATTCTTCTTCTGTCTGCATCCGCGCTTACCACTGCTTAAGACCCAATGCAAAAATCATCTCGTTCTATCTTATGACCGAAGAAACATATTATGGCAGTGCCGTACAAAACGAAGCCGAAAAAATGATCGCAACATTTGATTACGATTATAACGCAGGCAAAAAATAAAGAAACACAAAGAAAACCCCCGCAGCGAAAGAGAAGTCTCTTTCGCTGCGGGGGTTTTTATACATACCGACAATCGTTTAAAATCCCTTTTGTCTGTGCGCAATTTCGATAAACTGCGGGCATTTGTATTTAAATGAGGAATCGATAATCCACATGTTTTCAAAGTCGAACCCCTCGAAGGTGCTTTTGTCCTCCAGCTGTGCACGCGTGCACATTTTAACCTGCTTTGCCGCGCCCATACTCGAAAAATACCCGCGGGACGCGCTGTAATAGCAGTTGGTCATGGCGCCCGTGTTGGTTGCCGCAATGCCGCCCCACTTCTGTGCTGAAATAGCATCTGCGCCGCTGTAGTAGCAGTTTACGATGCTGCCGCCGTTTGTGCCTGAAATACCGCCCGACAAACTCTCGGTTTTCGATTTTGACTCTGCCGACAGGGAATTTGATGTGTAGCAATCCGAAATAACGCCGAAATTATAACCCGCAATGCCGCCCGAAACCGCAAGAGCTTCGGCGTTAGACGCAATAAATCCCGAATTGAATGAGCCCGAAATAATGCCGAAATTGCCGTATGCAATGCCTCCTGCCTGCACATTTTCGCCATAAGCCGAAAGGTCACCGACGTTAAATGACGAAATAATCATGCCGGTGCTTCCGTTCACGCCGACCAAGCCGCCGCGGTTAATATTAAAATCCGATTCGGCGTGCAAATCACTGAAGTTTGCGCAGTTGTAAATCAGCCCTGTGTTCACCGCCGCAACCGTGCCGCCTGTGCCCGAACCGGCCGCATTTTCAAACATACAGTTGTAAATCTCGCCGTGATTCTGGCGGAAAAGTCCGAACGTGTCACCCGCAAACGACAGACCCGAAATTTTATAATTATTTCCCACAAACAAGCCGAAAAAGCTAAACACATTGTCGCCAATCGGCAAAAATTCGTGGGTTTTGCAGTAGCTCGTCATGTCAATATCGCCAAGCAGCATAAAGGTTGCGCCCAAATGCTTCCGCACATTGTTCAGCTGGTCGGGTGTTATAATTTTATAAGGGTTGTCCATGCTGCCGTCCCCGCCCGCAAACTCGGTTATATTTTCGCTTTGTCCCGCGTCAACCTGACGGTTCTTTGCAAGCTGTGGAAAATAATATGTTCCGTCATAATCAAAGCACCAAACCGTATCGAAATTAAACCCGTCAAACCCTTCTTTGCGCATCATAACGTCTGCCGAGCGGGAAACAACTTTGTTTTCGCTCATACTTCCGCTGCCCACCGGCTGCGGAAGTGTGTGGTCATACACAAATGCGCGAAGTCTGCCGCCGTCCGCCGTGCCTGCCGCCGAGCCGATTGCGGAAGTTGATGCCGAGGCATTGGTAAACCCGGTGTTATATGCAGCCTGAATCTCTGAATTGTTTGCGGAATACCCGCAAATACCGCCCGAAAACGCGCCTTTTTGGGCTTTCGCGTTGATTTCACCCAAGTTATAACTATTCAGCACGCTGCCGAGATTTCCGCCCGAAACACCGCCCGCATACGCGTTGCCGCTTTCGGAGTAGGAAAGAATTTTGCCCGCATTATAGCAAGAATCCAAAACACTGTCGTTTTCGCCCGCGATGCCGCCCGCATACGCGTCTTTTTCCTCGCCCGTTGCAATAATGCCGCCCGCGTTGCTGCACTCGGTAACCGTACCGTTATTTTTGCCTGCAATGCCGCCCGAACGCGCGGAAGAAAACACATCCGCCTCGCTGCGGCAGCCGAAAATCAATCCGCTTCCCTTATTTTCGCCCGCAATGCCGCCGGCGCTCTCGCCGCTCGTTCCGATTCGGCTGCTTAATACGGTGCAGTTTTCAATCGTTCCCTTGTTGATTCCGGCGATACTGCCTGTTTCGGCGCTGCCCTCAGCCGTTATATTTTCAAGGTTTAACTGTTGCACATTGCCCGAAAGCGTACCGAACAGCCCCGCCGTTTCGCCAAACAGTTTCAGTCCGTTTATTTTGTGTCCGTTGCCGTCCAAACCGCCCGAAAATTCGGATATTGTGCGGAATGACTCGTTTAAATATACATTTCTGTCCAATCGGAAAAAGTTGTCCGAATACATACCTAAGAATTTTAACTGCTCGGGGTTTATGATAATATACGGATTTTCGGTCGTGCCGTCGCCGCTTAAGTCAAATATCGGCATTTTCGGCACTGCAATGCCTGCCAGAACAGGCAATCCGCCTTTTTCCTCCCAGCCGTCTTTTTGATAAAACGCCTCCGAAAGGGCGGGTGTGGTTTTCGCCTCCGAAGCTTTTAAACCGTAAAAATTAAGGAAATAACTGCTCTGCACCGTGCCGCTTGCAATCAAATTTCCGCTTTTTGCGGCAAAATACCCGCCGTACCAGCTGTTTGAAACCGTGCCGCCGTTTGCTATGCCGTAGCCCTCGCGTGCCTCTATGTTTAAAACCGAATAGCAGTTTGAAATCTCGCCGCTGTTTTTAAGGGCAATGCCCGCCGCTAAGTCCGCCTGCGCCGTGCCGCCCGAGGCGCACTTTTCAATCAAACCGCTGTTTTCAAACGCAATCGCCGCGCCGGGGGTCGATATTTTTCCCTCAAAGCCGCAGTTTGACACTGTACCGCTGTTTTTATAAACAATCCCGGCACTGTTTTTGCCGCTTACCCGTCCGTCGGCTAAGTTTAAACCCGTGATTGTGCCGTTATTTTCATAAAACAACGCGCTGTTTTCATTTTTTGCCGCATGACCGTTAACCGACTTTCCGTTACCATCAAAAAATCCGTAAAACGGCTCGGTTATAGCCGAAAAGCTGTCATCCAAATACAAATCGTTCATCAGAACAAAATTGGCGTTCGGGTAGTCGTTTACATGTTCAAACTGATTTGGTGTTACAATTCGGTACGGGTCGTTCAGCGTTCCGCTGCCGCCCGAAAAATCGGTTACATTCTGCGCCGCATTCTGCAAAATATGCGGATTACGTTTCAGAACGGGATAAGAATATTCTCCGCTTGAAAGCGCCCAAACGCCCGAGAAATCGAATAACGGGAATCCGTTCATAAACTCCATTTGTCTGCCGTTTCGAATGCCGCTGCTTTCTATTTGACCAAAGTTTTGGTTAAAAAGTCTGTCCGCATTGGCGTACACACCGGACATACTCCCAAAATTAGAGAAAACCGCTCCGCCCGCCTCATCTTTCACGCTGCCCGCAAAATAAGAGGTTAGAATTTCTCCCCTGTTTTCGCCTGCCAAGCCGCCCGCAGACGCGCCATGCACCAAAGACGTATCATAGCAGTTTATCATACCGCCGTTGTTGACTGCCGCAATGCCGCCGGCAAACGCGTTTGCCTGCACCGCACCCTGTCCGTAACTTTCTTCAACCGTGCCCGAAAGCGCATTGTAACAGCAAATCCCGCCGGCGTTTTTTCCGACCGCTCTGCCGGATGCCGAACAAAAGCTGATAACGCCCAAGTTTTCTCCCGCAAGCAGCGCCGCGGAATCCGCGCCGGTCACCCACGCATCTTTTAAATGAATATTTTGCAAAACGCCGCTGTTTTGCTCGAATAAAGCCGCAACTCCCTCATTTTTTGTAATGCGCAAATTGATTATTTTGTACCCGCCGCCGTCATAAACACCCGAAAAGGTGGCTAAAGCCGTCGGATTTTCTATGTCTTTTTCCTGCAAAAAGTGTTTGTCTGCTTTTTTCTTTATGTTTGCAAACTGTTCTGCGGTTTGCACGCGATAAGGGTTTTGCGCAGACCCGTCACCGCCCGCAAACAGAACAAAATCCTCGTTATTATAAAACGGAAAATCAACAAAAACCATCAAATTTTCCCTTTGCGTAAATCCCGACGCGGCAAAATTCCCCGCCGGTGTGCTGCCGCTGTATATATTTTTGGTCTGCCCTTTGTCTGAAACAAACGCCCTGCTGCTTGTTGTGTAGCAATTTTCCACCGTGCCCGCATTGTCGCCTGCAATGCCGCCGCAGCCAATGCCGACCGTGCCGATGTTAAACGAATTTTTCACCGTGCCAAAGTTTTCGGCCGTAATGCCGCCGGAGGTGTAATCCGTTTCTTTTTTCTGAACCGCAGAAGCATTATAGCAAAAAGAAATCGTGCCGCGGTTAATTTGTGCAATACCGCCGTATTTTCGCATATAATCTGTAATTTCGCCCACATAAGAGGTGTTGCTGCACCTTAAAATTTCGCCCTCGTTCACACTTGCAAGCGAAAACCGCTCTTTCGGACACACCAGCCGCACATTTTGCACCGTTCCGCTCTTTTCAATTTTTCGGAAGAAAATGTTTGCACCCTCGGTGCTTTCATATGCAATAATCTTGTGTCCTTTTCCGTTAAAACTGCCCGAAAAGCCCTGATTTTCGGTTCCGATAACCGGAAGTTTCTCCTCCGACAAATTCAAGTCGGCATTTAAAACATAGTTTGCGCTTAAATTGCGGTTAATCAGCTCGATTTGCCTGCTTTCGGTGATGACATACGGATTTTCCTTTGTGCCGTCTCCCGCCGTAAAACCGATTTTGTCAAGTGCCTTTGTTAAAGCTGCCGCCGCCTCGGCGCGCAGCAAAAAGCGGTTGCCGCCGAATGTGCCGTTCGGGTAGCCCGCAAGAACGCCCGCCTCTTTTAACGCGCGCACTGCCTGCACCGCATAAGACGGCACATCTTCTTCATTTTCACTTACCTCATAATCCGCAGGATAGGAAAGCGCGCGGGCAAGCATAACCGCCATTTCCGCGCGGGTAATTTTGCTGTTCGGCAGCATATTGCCGTTTTCATCGCCTGTTAAAATACCTGCACTGCAAAGCGCTGCAAAATCGTTATAATACCAGTCGGATTTATGCACATCCCGCATGTGGGGCGCATCTTCTGCCGAAAAAGAAAAGGCACGGGAAAGCATTGCTGCAAACTCGCACCGAAGCAAAGGGTCATCCTCGCGGTAGCCCTTTTCATCACCGATTATAATCTGTTTTTTGGAAAGCGTTTCAAAATAGGGGTCTGCCCAGTGTCCCAGCGCAAAAGTCTGGTTAAAAAGCAAAACCGCCGCCAGAAAAACCGCTGTTTTTTTCTTCAATTCATTCACCTAAGCCTTTTTCTTAACCGAATAAACAACCCTGTCCTTCCCGCATAAATCCTGTAAAACACAGCTGTTTCCAAACTGTTTATTTAAAATTTCGGACACGCTTTTGCCCTGATTCCACCCGATTTCCACCGCTAAAACGCCGCCGTCACGCAGCATTTTTTTTGCATTTTTTGCAATGTTTTTATAAAATGCAAGACCGTCTGCCCCGCCGTCAAGCGCAAGGCGCGGCTCGAAATTTTTAACCCGTTCATCTAAGCCGTCCACAAC
>CAKSHV010000012.1 GCA_934457515.1 uncultured Clostridia bacterium | reverse complement strand
GAACTCTGAACTTGTAAACTTTGCCGTTCGGCATTTCGTAGTAGTTGATGATATCGCCAACTTTAATTTCATCAGCCGCTTTATTAACAACCCCGTTCGGTGCGTCATGTGCGGTTGTAGCCGACAGTGTAATAGATTTGGTATCGCCTGCATGCGCGTTATCACCTGCAATACCTGTAATTTTATACTTTGTTTCACCATCAACTTTAGCCGTCGCAACTCTGGTTACAACCATGTAATTCGAGTTTCTGGGACGTGTTACGCCATTGCCGTTTACATCAAATGTTGCAACGATAACAGCCGGGTTACCGCTCTTATCTACATCATACAGCTTAAATTGAACGCCGGAAGAAGCTGAGTAACCAATGTAGTTATCGCCGGCGAGGAATGCGTCTGCCGAACCGAACGCAACGTCATCTTCAACAACCTGGCCGTTATCCATCGGAACGAAGAGCAATGTTTTGCCTTTCCAGAAGTAAACGTTTTCTGCTGTATCCGAACCCGAGGAGAAGCATCCGCCGGAGTGTGCATAAATTGATCCCAATGCACTCTTACCGTCTTTTGCCATAACCGAGGTGGATCTGAATGTGTTCAAGTAGGTGTTTGTGTACTTTTTAGGAGTCATAACACCCTTGTAGTCGCTTGCATGGTCAGCAGCTTCCTGAACAATATCCTTTGCAACTTCGATAGAACGAACTTCATCATCGGAGTTTTTAGAAATCTTAATCAGCTGCGGAATAACTGCGCCGGTTGCATCCATCAAACCATACGCTGCAAAATCAGCATTGGTAAGATCTTTGGATGTGTACGGATCGCCGTTGTTGTGTGCATTTTCAACACCGTCATAAATGAAGTTAACTTTATCTGCAAACTTCGGTTTAACAACTGTGTTGTTGGAATCGATAACGCTCATTTTGAACGTTGTGTTATCCATAATTGTGTCCGAACCGAGGTTCATCAAATATACATAATTATCTGCGCCGGTTGTCGATTTCTCAATATAAGCAATTTTTCCGTTGCCGTCGAGATAAAGTGTTACTTTATCGCCTGCATCGCATTTTGTATCAAACAAAATGTGAGCGGAATATTCGTAAGTCTTGTCACCGATAATAACTTCATCGTCGGAAGTTACACGGTCAACTGTACCTTCTGCTTTTGTCGAAGAAACCTTAAGAGTATAAACATTGCCGGCGTTTGCATAAGAAATTACATCAAATTCCTTAATGTCGGTGTAAGCAATCTTCTTACCATCTTTTGTAATATCAACAATTACATCTTTGTCATCCAAATCAAACTTTCCTTTTGCAGGAATTCTGATGTCAGCGCCTGCTGCAGTCTTGTTTTTGCCGGTAATATAGAAACCGCTATTGGATTTTGTAACTTTGTTTACAACAACTGTTTCGCTTTTCTCAACAAATAAGGTATCGATTGTGTCGTCCTTGTCTTTGTCAAGAATAACAAGTTTGCCGTCAAACGAAGCTTTGCCATTTGCCAAAGGCGCAAGTGATGCAACGTCAAATCCAACATCACCGATACCGTTTACAAAGAAGAATGCTTTCGATTCAACCGTGTAACGTGTTTTGCCCGAGCTGTTGTCTTTGTCATCATAAACATCAATGTAGTTTGATGTCGCAGCTGCGATATCATCCGGTTCAACGGTGATTGCAGCCAGCTTTTTGTCATCAATTGTAAAGTATACCAAAGTGCTGAGCTCTTTGTCTACTTTAGAATCGTATTTAACATATGCGGTTACAGGGTAGCCGATGTAATCATAGATTTTAGAATCTGCGGAAATCAAATATTTTGTATCGCCGATTCTAACTTCTGTATCTTTTAAGTCACCCTGACCTGCGAAGGAAGTTTTGTTTGTTTCTGTAACTGTGTCTTCAACTTTTGTGATTTTCAGTTTTTCTGTCATCAGCGTTCTGCCGTCAACAGATACATATTTTTCATTTTCGCCGTAACCGGTCTTTTCCTGATAATCAACATCAATTGCGTTGTAAACCAGTTTTGCTACTGTTTCACGCGAAGCTTCGCCGCTCTTTTCGATAACGTCTTCGGAAACTTTCAGGTCATTTGCGCAAACGAGGTAGCCTGCGGGCCAACCGCCGGACTCTTTTGCTTTTAAGTCATAACCCAAAACGCAAACCAACATTTTAACAGCTTCGTTGTAGGAAACTTTGTCATCGGGACGGAATTTTCCATCGCCGTCACCATTGATAACACCTAAGCCGGAAGCAATGTTAATGTATCCGGATGCCCAGTGGGATGCCGGAACATCATCAAACAATGTATTGCCCTTCTGTGCTTCTACAGAGGATTCCAAACCGTAAATACGAACAATGATTGCAGCCATTTCTGCTCTGGAAATACCATCTTTCGGACGGAAAGTACCCGCCGGATCGCCTGCCAGAACGGAAATTGCATTCAAAAGTCCGATTTCGTCAATATACGGGCTGTCCGCAATATCACTAAATGCAACATTTGCTGTGCTCTGCGAAGGGGTTGTGGTCGTTGTGCCACCGGTAGAAGGTGTTGTTGTGGGAGCTTTAACCTCACCATCACCGATAACTAATTTAAACTTATGTTTTTTTGTTGAAGCCTCTTCATTCGGCCATTGTTTAACACCAACCGTTTCTGTCGGCGGAATGGTTACAGTGAAAGAACCGTCACCTCTGTCTTCAACAGCTGTAACTTTGCTTTCAAACGGAAGCGAGCCGCCGTCGTACTCTAATGTACCTTTAACGGGTGCACCAACAATTACGTTCGGGTCGCTCGGAAGGTTTTCCTTCTTTACAACAAAGCGGAAGTTTTCGTTCGAGCCATGATAGGTGTAAACCAACTCGAAAGCATCAAAACTTGCGGCAAACGCTGTCATGGAACCAACGCATGACAAAAGCATTGCAACAACAAGCAGTAATGCCCATGCTTTTTTAAACATTTTCTTTGCCTCTCTTTCTTTACTATAGTTAAAATTCATTACAACAACTCCCTTCGGTATGAATTAACTATCAGATTAAACATACTATATATATTATAGCATGTTTTCAGATAATTTCAATAGTTTTTTAAATAAAAATTCAAAAAACCACAAATTACCTTGTTATACGATTATACTATAAAATATTTTAAAATTCCATGTGTTTATATTGGATAATTCCATTTTTTATAAAATTTATCCAATATAAATCCATGAATAAGAAAAAAGCAATCCAATAGGATTGCTTTTGCATGTTCTGCAATTCTTATTTTGCATCCATGTTGTAACGCTTTCTGAACTTGTCTACACGACCGCCGGCGTCTACCAACTTCTGCTTACCTGTGAAGAACGGATGGCATTTGGAGCAAATTTCAACATTGATCTGATCCTTTGTTGAACGGGTTTCAAATGTTTCACCGCAAGCACATTTTACGATGCAAGTTTTATAATCAGGATGGATACCTTCTTTCATGGTTTTCACCTCTTTCTTCTTTAAGCCAATCTATAACATTATGATTATAGCATACATTTTCTAAAAAAGCAAGCAATTTTTTCAAAAAACAAAAATTTTTTTCAAACCAAAAAACGGAAAGTCGGGCAAGCGCCGATTATGCACCTGCCCGAACCGTTAACAGCCAAAGGTATGATAAAATTTCTCGCCTTGTCACCGACTGTTCAGTGACACCCTACCTCATTACACAAATTAGAATTTGTTTCTCTTGGTGTAATGTGTGTGCAAAAGCTCATGTGCTTTGTGCGAACACGGTTTTTCAAAATAGGTTTCATACATTTTCTGAATAACCGGGTTTTCATGCGACTTTCTGAGCGCTGCGCCTCTGTCCTCTGCATAAAGCGCCTTTGCGCGCTCTACGCGGATGTCCTTTTCTGCTCTCTCCTGAGCGGAAACAATCGGCTGACCGCCGCCGTTTACGCAACCGCCGGGACATGCCATTACTTCGATAAAGTCGTATTTTGCACCGGCTTTAACCGATTCCAGAAGGGCTTTTGCGTTCTTTGTGCCGTGGCATACGGCAACTTTAACGGGTTTGCCCGCAATTGTAAGCTCTGCCTCTTTCACGCCTTCAATACCACGGATAGGAGCAATCTCCAAGTTATCGAGCGGTTTGCCCTCAAGCAGTTCGTAAACCGTACGGATTGCGGCTTCCATAACACCGCCGGTTGCACCGAAGATAACGCCCGCACCGGTTGCCTCGCCGAACGGCTCGTCAAACTCTTCATCGGGCAGTTCATTAAATTTAATACCCGCCTCGCGAATCATTCTTGCAAGCTCTCTTGTGGTAAGCGATGCGTCGATGTCCTGTGTGCCGGAGCTGGACATTTCGGGACGCTGTGCCTCGAACTTTTTAGAAGTGCAGGGCATGATAGCTACCGAATAAATGCTTTCTTTATCAATATTCTGCTTTTCAGCGTAATACGACTTAATTACCGCACCGAACATTTCCATAGGCGATTTTGCCGTAGATAAATTGTCGGTAAATTCGGGGAAATTATGTTCGCAGAATTTAACCCATCCGGGGCTGCAGGAAGTGATAAGCGGAAGCTTTTCCTGCTTGGTGAAACGCTCGATGAACTCGGTTCCTTCTTCCATAATGGTAAGGTCTGCGGAAGTATCGGTGTCGAACACTTTATCAAAGCCCAAGCGGCGGAGCGCTGCAACCATTTTGCCGGTTACCGGTGTGCCCATGGGCAGACCGAACTCTTCACCGAGTGCTGCACGGACTGCCGGAGCCGTCTGCACAACAACGTGTTTTTCGGGATTGTCGATTGCTTTCTGCACCTTCGGAATGTCGTTCTTTTCATAAAGAGCGCCAACCGGGCAGGATACGATACACTGACCGCAGTAGATACAGGATGTTTCAACAACCGGTGTTTCGAACGCGCAGCCGACAGAAGTTACAAAACCTCTGTTCTGCAAGCCGATAACCGAAACAGCCTGGTTTGCACATGCAGCAACGCAGCGGCGGCAAAGCACGCACTTGTTGTTGTCACGCACATAAGACGGCGAAGAATCGTCGATTGCAAATACCGGGTCGTTCGAACCGTCATATTTAATATCGGTAATGCCGAACTCATCGGCAAGTTTCTGCAATTCACAGTTTCTGTTACGAATACAGGTTAAGCATTTTCTGTCATGATTGGAAAGAATAAGCTCTAAGTTTGCTTTTCTTGCACGTCTGACAGCGGGAGAATTTGTGAAAACCTCCATGCCTTCGTTTACGGGATATACGCAAGCTGCCTGCAGCGAACGCGCACCCTTGATTTCTACAACACAAATGCGGCAGGCGCCGATTTTGTTAATGCCTTCCAAGTAGCAAAGCGTGGGAATCTGAATGTTCGCCATTCTTGCCGCCTGAAGGACGGTATAGTCTCTCGGAACGCTGATTTCAATTCCGTCGATTTTGATATTTACGTTTTCCATTCTTTTTCCCCTCCTTACTTGCTGATTGCACCAAACTTACAGTTCGATTCGCAAACGCCGCATTTTATACATTTTGTGGTATCAATTGTGTGAACTTCCTTAACCTTGCCGGAAATTGCGCCAACCGGGCAGTTTCTCGCGCAAAGGGTACATCCCTTACACTTATCCGCATCAATCTTATAGGTAAGAAGCGCCTTACATACGCCTGCACGGCATTTCTTTTCCACAACGTGCTCAACATATTCATTGCGGAAATAGCGAAGTGTACTGAGTACCGGGTTCGGAGCTGTCTGACCCAAGCCGCAAAGTGCGCTGTTTTTAATGGTGTAGCACAGCTCTTCCATTTCGTCAATGTCTTCCAAAGTGCCTGTACCGTTGGTGATTTTGGTTAAGAGTTCAAGCAGGCGTTTTGTGCCGATTCGGCAGGGAACGCACTTACCGCAGGACTCGTCTACCGTAAATTCCAAGAAGAATTTTGCGATATCTACCATACAGGTGTCTTCGTCCATAACAATGAGTCCGCCGGAACCCATCATGGAACCGATTTTAATCAGTGAATCGTAATCAATCGGGGTGTCAATCAGTTCAGCCGGAATACAGCCGCCGGAAGGTCCGCCGGTCTGTGCCGCTTTAAACTTTTTGCCGTTCGGAATACCGCCGCCGATTTCATAAACAACCTCGCGCAGCGTTGTACCCATGGGCACTTCAACAAGACCCGTGTTGTGAATCTTGCCGCCGAGTGCAAATACCTTTGTTCCCTTGCTGGTTTCGGTACCAAGCTTTGCAAACTCTTTTGCACCGTGCAGGAAAATAACCGGAATATTTGCATAGGTTTCAACGTTATTCAAAATGGTCGGTTTGTCCCACAAACCTTTAACAGCCGGGAACGGCGGTCTCGGACGGGGTTCGCCGCGGCGGCCTTCGATAGAGGTCATCAGTGCGGTTTCCTCGCCGCATACGAATGCGCCGGCACCTAAGCGAATTTCCAAATCAAAATCAAAGCCTGTGTTAAAAATATTTTTGCCGAGCAAGCCGTATTCTCTTGCCTGGCCGATTGCAACCTGCAGACGGTGAACCGCGATAGGATATTCTGCACGAACGTAGATATAACCCTGGTTTGCGCCGATTGCGTATGCCGCGATTGCCATAGCCTCAATAACGCTGTGCGGGTCGCCCTCTAAAACGGAACGGTCCATGAATGCGCCCGGGTCACCCTCGTCGGCATTACACAAAACGTATTTCTGCTCGTTTACCGATTTGCTTGCAAAATCCCATTTCACGCCTGTGGGGAATCCGCCGCCGCCTCTGCCGCGCAGCCCCGAATCTTTCACTTCCTGAATAACCTCTGCCGGGGTCATTTCCGTAAGCACTTTACCAAGCGCTTTGTAACCGTCGCAAGCGATGTATTCATCGATATTTTCAGGGTTGATAACACCGCAGTTTCTCAGTGCTACACGGTGCTGTTTTTTATAGAAGTCAACTTCGTTTAAGGACTTAACATTGTCCTCGTCAACGATTGTTTCCTGATATAAAAGGCGTTTAACAATTCTGCCCTTTAACAAATGCTGCTCAACGATTTCGGCAACATCTTCCGTTTTAACCATGCTGTAGAAAGAACCTTCGGGATATACAATAACGATAGGTCCCAATGCGCAAAGGCCGAAACAGCCGGTTTGAATAACCTTAACTTCGTTTTCGATTCCGAAGTTTTTCAGCTGTGCCTCAAACTCTTCTCGAATCTGCTTAGAGCCGGATGAAGTACAACCTGTACCGCCGCAGACAAGAACATGTGATCTGACAAGTTCCATTTTTTATCCTCCATTCGAATTGCAGGTTTATCCCCCTGCTTAGTCAATTCTTATTCAGCGTGTCCGATGGTGTATTCTTCAACCACTTTTCCGTTTACAATGTGGTCAAGAACAACCTTTGCGGCTTTATCCGCCGTCATCTTCACATATGTAACTTTTTCCTGTCCCGGAACGTAAACCTCAACGATGGGTTCTAAGCGACAGACGCCGATGCAGCCTGTTTGCGTTACAAATGCGCTTGTAATGTTTCTTTTCTGCAATTCCTCAACAAAAGCCTGCATAACAGGTCTTGCGCCGGCGGCGATACCGCAGGTAGCCATGCCGACAACGATTCTTGTTTCATCCGAACCCTCTTTGCGAAGACCGACTTTATTTATCGTTCTGTTTCTGATTGCTTCCAAATCTGCTAAACTTTTCATATTTTACTCATTCCTTTCCGTACCTTGCACGGTACAAAATATCGGGCATATCCATGCCAAACCCGCATTGGCGGGCTAAACCTCTCCGTTTACGGACGCGATTCCCTCTTTTATATAGTCCTGCATCCAAAGCACAACCTCCGGCTCGTTAAACGGAACACCGTTTAAGACGGCGCGGATTTCGCGTGTGTCAAAACAAAATTCTTTCCCGTCCGAAATGTGCCTGTACACAAAATCAACCGATTCGTTACAGGAAACCAGCATGGACACGGTCTGACCGATGTCCCCCAGCGGCAGGCGGTCAATTTGATTTAACACAAAGGTTGCCGCAACCGTGGTTCCGACGCCAAGTTTGGACAAAATTTCGAATTTTCCGCCCGCCTGCTCGGAAGCAAGCTTTAAAAGCGGGATTCCCATTCCGACCTTGCGCGTGGTTCTGGTGGTTACAAACGGGTCGCACACATGTGCTGCAAAATCTTCGCTCATTCCCTTTCCGTTGTCCGCTATGGAAATTGTAAGCTTGTTTTCCTTTACGTTTTTGTTTACCTCAATCGTAATCAGTGACGCGCCGGCGGAAATGGAATTTTGCGTAATATCCAGAATATTAAGGGATAATTCTTTCATAATTTAAAATCAATATTTAGCCAAAATATCGTCAACATCGTCAACGGTCAGACGGCCGTATACATCATCATTTACAGTCAGAACGGGCGCTAAGCCGCATGCACCGATGCAGCGTGTTGCCTCTAAAGAGAACTTACCGTCTGCCGTGCATTCGCCGACGTCAATGCCGAGTCTTTGCTTGATTTTCTCTAAAATATCCCCCGAACCCTTAACATAGCAAGCGGTTCCGAGACAGACTGCGATTCGATACTGTCCCTTCGGATATAATGAGAACTGCGCGTAGAAAGTAACAACGCCGTACACATCAGCCAAAGACAATCCCAAACCCTCTGCAATCATGGTCTGCACTTCGATGGGAAGATATCCGTAAATATCCTGTGCCTCGTGCAGCACCGGAATGAGTGCGCCTTTAGAATCTTTGTGTGCTGCAATCACTTCCATAAGCTTTGCTTCCTGCTCTTTTGTTCCCTGAAAAGCAGGTACCTGTTTTTCTGCCATTTTACTGCCTCCTTATATAGTTTTGATGCTTATTCACATAAGTCACATTCCCTTGTCTTTTGTTTTGCTGCAAGGACTTTCCGCTTAAAAATAAACGCGCAAAAAACCGCCGTTTTTATAAAGCGGCAGATATTTTCGTTTCGTTATAGCGGTATAACAAATGGATTATATCACACATTTCACCAAAAATCTACAATTTTATTAAATAAATTTATTTTATTTTATTTTGGACATTTTAAATAGGAAATAAGAGCCTCTGCGCTTTTTTCGGGCAGATTTAAAAAATGCTCGGGTTCAGCAATATCGCCCAAGTAATGTGCGTCGGAATTTCGAATGATTTTCTTGCGCAAATAGGCATAACTTTCGGGATTTCCGTTTTTAGAAACCTCCACTGTTTCAAATCCGATGTCGGGCAAAATACCAAGATTGGACAGCACGCTGTATGAATTTCGGTCCACATGTGCGGGAACGGCAACGCCGCCGCAGGAATCGGCTAATTTCTTTATGTCCGCAATGCTTAAATTCGTGGCGGTTACCAGCAAATTTTCTTCCGTTCCGATTATTTCGTCTTCTCCGTTCATTACGGTCTGCTCGCCGAAGATTTCAATGCGGTTTGGAATTTTATTTAATTTGTGATACACTTCCTCCCCCGCTTTCTGCGCCGCCTCTAAGTTTGGAAACAGGCACAGAACATGCACCTCCTCTGCACTTTCCACCTCCATACCGGGCACAACCAGCAAATCGGTTTCCTTTGCCGCCGCGATTACGGCGGGCAGATTCAAAACCGAATTATGGTCGGACAGTGCAATCATGTCAAGGCCTTTCAGGCGCGACATGTTCACAATATTATTGGGCGTCATATCCGCGTCCCCGCAGGGAGAAAGCGCCGAATGAATATGCAAGTCATAGTACAGCTTCATAGCAGCTTTCCTATCTTCACAGCCGTTTCAAAAGCCGACATGGGCGTTTTTAAAAGCGCAACGCCCTGCTCTTTTGCCTTTTGAAGGCAGTCCGCCTCGGGGTCTGTCCCCTCGCACAGAATAATGCACGAAACATCGGTTAAAACCGCAACCGCCACAATATTTGTGTTCGACATAATAGTAATCCACGCGTTATCCTGCTGCGCCTTCGACATAACCCAGCTTAAAAGGTCGCCGCAGTAGCCGCCGCTTATCTCTCTGTCCAAATTAATATCGCCGGTTAAAATTTCTAAATTTAATGCGTTTGCAAGCTTTTTCACATTCATATATGTATCCCTCTCTATTCGTCCAGCTGATTCATTTCGTTAATTAAATAATTCAGTTTTTCTTTAAATTTAAAAATGCAGTCCGACTCTTTGGCAAAGCCGCGCGCAATATCCTCGGAAAGTGCATTGCACGAAGGCGCACCGCACGAACCGCAGTCAAGGCGCGGCATGGTTGCATAAATCTCTTCGGTTTTATGCATAATCTCCATCGCCTCTTTCATGGTCTTTCCGAGATTCATAACAGGAATAAAATCCACATCTTTTTCAAACGTCAAATCGGATAGACCCGGCTGCGTTTTTTCCACATATGCCACATCATAATTTTTGGCAAGCTGACCGATTCTTGCACTTGCAACAAACGGGTTTTCCACCGTCAGCGCACCGCCGACGCAGCCGCCCGTGCATGCCAAGCACTCAACGAAATCCACATCGTCTATCTTTTCGTCCTCCACTTCCTCCAAAACCTGAATCACGTTTTGAATGCCCGAAACAGAGATGCTTTTTTCAATATTAAGGCTCTCGGTTTCGCCGCCCGAAACCGCCCAGGAAAGGCCCGTAGCCGTCGCTTTCGTCACATCCTCCGCGTCCGAAATTTTGGTGATAAACGGTGCTGTTTCGCCGAAAATATCCGAAATGGAAATCACGCCGTCAATCGCGCTTTTTTCAAACCCGATGGGCGAAATGTAGCTTGTCATTTTTGCCGCGCAGGGCGACAGGAAAAACACGCCGATTTGCTCTTCGGGAAGCCCTGTTTTTTTCATTGCTGACTGTTTTGCCTCCCGCGCAATGCAGTCAACCGGGCTGATTATCGGCAAAATATGGTCAACTAAATTCGGAAACCGAATCTGAATCAGCCGCACCACCGCGGGACAGGCGGAATTAATAACCGGCTTTTCGATGCCGGGGCGTTTTAAATATTCTCTCGTTGCCGCCGACACAATGTCCGCGCCCGTAAGCACCTCGTAAATTTCGTCAAAGCCTAAAAGCTTTAACGCTTTTAAAATCACGTTAATGTCTTTAATTTTAGAAAACTGTCCGTAAAGAGTCGGTGCGGGCAGCGCAATTTTATATGTATAATTAAATATTTTTTCATAGCTGTCGGTCACGGCTTTTTTTGCGTGATAGGGACAGACCCGAATACACTCGCCGCAGTCGATACAGCGTTCTTTAATAATTTTTGCTTTGCCGTTCCGAATCCGAATCGCCTCGGTCGGGCAGCGCTTTAAACAGTTTGTGCAACCCTTGCACTGCTCTTTGTCCAGTGACACGGAATGAAAATATTTTTCGTTCTCTTTCTCCATTCCTATTCTCCCCTTTCCGCCTTTTCTTACTGGGGAATATCAACAAAAATCTCTACCGTGGTGCCTTTCCCCAATTCAGACGTTATATTCATTCTATCTGCATATTTTTTTATGTTAGGCAGCCCCATACCTGCCCCAAATCCCATTTCCCGCACGTTTTGCGGCGCTGTCGAATATCCCTCTTTCATGGCAAGATCGATATCCGCAATGCCCGGTCCGTTGTCTGCAAGAACCACGTGAATCAACTCGGGCGAGATGGAAACCGTAATATTTCCGCCGTTTGCATGAATCACCATATTGATTTCCGCTTCATACATGGAAATGGAAACCTTTCGAATCACATCGGGCGAAACGCCAAGCTTTCGAAGCACTTTTTTAACAGCGCTCGATGCCTCGCCCGCCGCCAAAAAATCCGTGCTGCTGACCGCATAGGAAAGATTTAAAATTTCATCCGCCATTTTTTCTCCTTATCCGCCGCCCCGCACGGCAAGTTCTGTATTTTCCGCTCTTATCCGCGGAGAACTGTGATAAAAGCGCCGCGCATTGTAATTTTAATGCGCAAAAACTATTTCTTAAGTCCACCGCAATACAGTTTGCCGCATGCCGAATACAAAGGTTCTTCCGTCGACATGATAATCATGTCTTTCTTTTTGGCAAGACTTATAATCTCGTCATCGGGCATTTTTCCGCGCACAAAAACAATGGCTTTAATATCCATCATTTCCGCGGTGCGTACCACCTGCAAATTGTTAAGACCCGTCAAAAGCAGACCCTGATTTTTAACAAACGCCAAAACGTCGCTCATTAAATCGCTGCCGCAGGCAGAAAACACCTCTTCGTCCAGCATGTCCTCTCCGTTTAAAATTTTTGCGTCTAAAATGCGCTGCACCTCACTTATTTTCATATGTCCACCCTTTCTTCAAACAGTATATTTTTGATTTTTAAAAATTATATCCTGATTACAATTATTATATCAAAAAATAATGTCCTTTGCAACAACATTATTTGGCCC
>CAKSHV010000011.1 GCA_934457515.1 uncultured Clostridia bacterium | reverse complement strand
GCGCAAATGGAACGAGCAGGGCTTTACGCTGCGCGAAAGCTACACCGACAAAAAATGGACGCAGACCATAAACAAGGTTTTAGACTTTGTTTGGGAAAATTATGACCAAAATATCACCGCCAAAGACATGGCGAAAATGTGCTTTGTTACCTATGGGCACTTTTCCTCCGTTTTTAAAAAGGCGACCGGGCAGGCGTTTGTTAAATATTTAAACAACGTGCGACTCATGCAGTCCAAAAAACTATTATTAAAAACCGATTTGTCGGTTACCGAAATCGCTCAGCAAACCGGCTTTTCCACCTCGAGCTACTATATCGAGCAGTTTAAAAAAACAGAGGGCTTATCCCCGTACAAATACCGCAAAATAAACGGCTGACCCACGATTTAAGTTTTTAAACAGCCGCTGTCTTTGGGTTAAGAGGTCGATTTACTTTTTTATTAGAACAATTATGAATAACATAACCGCAAAATATAATCGTATATATTCCATAAAAAGAGTATCTAAGTTAGGAGTTGACAGCTAACCGCCCTTGCGCCTTACATCTGCATTTTGCATTACGCTAAACAAGATTGTTTTGTATAAACATCCCATTTTGACCGCTTTTTTTGTGTAAAAAGGGCTTGCATTTTAAGAAAAAGTGTGCTATAATAAATCCGTTGCAAAAAGCGCACGGGTCAAAAGGCGGCTTTGCAGCACAAGACGAAGACATCGGCGAGGCGTAGCTCAGTTTGGTAGAGTGCTTGGTTTGGGACCAAGATGCCGCAGGTTCAAGTCCTGTCGCCTCGACCATTACCTTACCGATGTGCCAAAACAGAATAAACACGGGGGTATAGCTCAGTTGGGAGAGCGGTTGCTTCGCATGTAACAGGTCTGGGGTTCGAATCCCCATATCTCCACCAAACACATACACCGCATAATCAAGCCAAAAACGGCATGGTTGTGCGGTTTTTTCGTGTTTTTCGGCGTGTAAAATCAAACATAATTTGCATAAAAAAAGCATGGTTCGTGTAGTCAAAACTTTTAGGAGTTTGTTCGCCTCCGATTTGAGGGACAAAAAAACAGGCTGCCCGGTGGGGTAACCTGTTATTTTTATAACATCATGCACACATTAACGCCCTGTTATATGCAGCTCTTTTTTCAAAGCCGACTGCACCACAGCCGAAAAATTGATGTTTTTTCTTTCGGCGGCGACATTTAACCGTGCAGGAATTGTGCAGTTTTTTAACGGCTTTTTCACCGATTTTTTCCGCATAGCTGTCCACATCGAGCATGATAAAGTTTATAATGCCATCCGGCTCGTCAAGCTGTATATCGGATATATCGGTCGTTGCTTGCGGAATACTTTCACCGCTTTCGAAACTGTCAAGAATCCAACCCGACGCGGCGTCCGTTGCCATTTCAACCGCTTCCGCCATATTTTTCCCCTCTGTAACGCACCCCGGCAAATCGGGCACGGCTATGGTATAGCCGTCACCGTTTGGATAAAAGCAAGCGGGATAAACCAATTTTAACATAATTTTGCACCTTCGAAGCACTTAATTTATGAGGAACGACGGACGGTTCCTTTTTTATCATTTACTTTCACTGTCCAAAATTTTCTGAAACTCTTCGAACTGTGCCTTTGCCGCATCGGGCAGGGAAGCGGGGGCAATTTGCGCGGCAAGTTCCGCCGCTTTTTCATAGTCTTTCTTTTCCATGCACGCCTCGAGCTGAATAAATATCTCTGCCGCCTGCAACTTTTCCTCAGCACTCTGCTTTTCTGCCGAAAGCGTTTCGTTTTCCGATTTCAAAGCGGCATTTTCGGTTTTCAGCTCCATATTTTCGTTGCTGATGACCGTCACTTTCTCTTTATACGTCATGTCAAAATCAAGTTCTCTCTTGTTTGCCATGGTTGTGCGCCCAACGCTTAACCCGCCGACCGCCACCAGCACAACGCCGACAATCAAAAGGCACAGCGCGTATTTCCAAAACTGATCCGTAAATTTATTCATTTTTCAATTTCCTCCAAAACCTGCGTCATCTGCTTTAAATCCTTAAAAGCAATTTCCACTTTGCCTTTATACTGCGCCGAATAGCTGATTTTCACCTTTGTGCCGAACTTTCGCTCGATTCTGCCGCACACCTCGCGAATTGCATTTTCAATATTTTGGTCTTTTGCGGGTTCCGCTTTCTTTTTTGCGGGTTTCTGATGAATAAGTGCCTCGGTTTGGCGCACATTCAAGCCTTTCTGCACAATTTCCTTTGCCGCCTCGCTCATGCGTTTTTGGCTGTCCGCACCGAGCAGAACCTTTGCGTGACCAACCGAAATTTCGGATTTTTCCAGCATTTTCTGCACGTCCTCCGGAAGGGAAAACAAACGGAGAGAATTGGCAACCGCCGGACGGCTTTTGCCCATTCTTTTGCTGACTTCCTCCTGTGTGAGTCCGAATTTGTCCATCAGCTGTCTGTAGCCCGCTGCCTCTTCTAACGGATTTAGGTTTTCGCGCTGCAAATTCTCAATAAGTGCAATTTCCTCAACTTCGCGCGGGGTATAGTCCCGCACAATAACCGGAACTTCTTTTAATCCCACCAGTTTTGCGGCACGCCAGCGGCGTTCGCCCGCAACGATGGTATAATATCCGTCTGCTTTAACCACAATCAGCGGCTGCACAACGCCGTGCTCCCGAATAGAGTCGGCAAGTGCCTCCAGTTTTTCTTTATCAAACACCTTTCGCGGCTGTTCGCGGTTCGGTTCTATCTCATTTACAGGCAGCGTCCCCGTCGGCTTTAAAATTTCTTCGTTCTCCAAAACCTCGGGAATCAAGGCGTTCACGCCCCGTCCGCCAAGCCCTCTTTTCTTTGCCATATTCTTAACCCCTCCGATGTTCCACGTGGAACATTTTATTTGTTTTTCTCCAAAAATTCTTTTGCAAGACTGTCATATGCCGCAGCACCCGTCGCGGTTTTGTCAAAAACAATAATCGGCTCTCCGAAAGACGGCGCCTCGGACAAACGGACATTCCGCGGAATCAGCGTGCGATACACTTTTTTGCCGAAATATTTCTTAACCTCTTCCACAACCTGAATGGAAAGGTTGGTTCTGCCGTCAAACATGGTCATAACAACACCCTCGACTACCAAATTCGGATTAAACGCCTTTTTTACCAGATTCATGGTGTTGGTCAGCTGTGCCACACCCTCTAACGCGTAGTATTCACACTGAATGGGAACAAGCACCGTGTCTGCCGCAACCAAGCCGTTTAGGGTAATGAGTCCGAGCGACGGGGGACAGTCAATAAAAATAAAATCATACTTGTCACGCACGCTTTCCAGCGCCTGTTTTAACAAAAACTCCCGCTTTTCGACGCTGACCAGCTCAATTTCCGCACCGGCAAGACTAATGTCCGACCCCAAAATGTGCATGGAAAAATAAGGAGCCGGAGAAATCGCTTCCTTTATATTGACACCGTTGACAAGCACATCGTAAACCGTGCCGTTTAACTTGTCGGCGTCAACGCCCAAGCCGCCCGTCGTATTTCCCTGCGGATCGATATCCGCAACAAGCACCTTTTTCCCAAGCGCCGCAACGCAGCTTGAAAGATTGACCGCCGTTGTTGTTTTTCCAACGCCGCCCTTCTGATTGGCGACCGCAACTATTTTCCCCATGCTGACCTCCGAAAATTCATCTATCATTCTTTTGCAGACTCTATTATATCAAATACAACTGTGAATTTCAAGAGATATGCACAAAAAAAGGAATTATTTTAATTGTTTTACAGTTTTAACGACTTTGTAATTGACTTGTAACATTATTTCGTGTATAATGGTAGTAGAAATAATGCAGGAGGTGTTGTATATGCAAAGCAAAATCGCGCGCAGCTTGATTTGTTCTTTGATTGCGCTTTTTACCGTGCTTTGTCCTATGGCTTCTTTTGCAGCGCCCGCAACACTTTCGGCAGACGCTGTATCGAATACATCAAACTTAATTGTTATAACCAATCCGCCCAGCTTTTCGTCCACAACCCAAAAGGGTGTTGTGTTCTGCGGATACGGTAAAAACGGAACGACCGTTACCCTTTACTTATTCAACAGTACAACGCAGCGCTATGAACAAATGGCGGTTTACGGCACACCGGTTACTGCAACCATTAACGCGTCGGGCGTCTTCTGGAAAAAGGTAAACCTGCCAAACGGCTTGAACAAAGTTTTGATTTACGCACAGTGCGGCAATTCGGTTCAGGTTGTACGCCGCGAAGTATCGGTTTTAAACTCCAGCCTGGCGGACAAAATTAAAGACTACACGGTAAACATGTCCAGCGCACTGCAAATGGGCAGATAAAGGGTGTGAGCCTTTATGAAAAAAGAACAACTCAAAACAATCATCTTAACACTACTGATTTTCAGTAGTGTTATTTTAAGTATTCAGATTTGGTTTTCCAACCCCGTATGGTCCGAGCGATACAGCCTTTCGGCATTGCTAAATACCTTCAAAAAGCCAAAATCCGACTTAAATATTAATGACACGGGCGCGTTCAACAGTGTTTTTTCGCCGCGCTCGTATGTGTTTACCTATAACGATGGCAGACTGTTCTTTTCCACCACCGAAACCGAGGCAAAGGCGGTGCGCAGCGCTTTTAACAACGCGATTAAATCCGCTTTTTCCGCGCAGAACACGGCGGTCATTTCGGAAAGCGACTGGCAAAGCGTGTTAAAATCAAGCAGCATTTCTGCCGATTACTCGGTGCCCGTCAGCACCTCTGCCTTAGCTGATTTTTTAGGAACAGGCGGCGCAGGCGGAATTACACTTTCTTCATTTGACCAGGCGGCAATTACGTTTGACCAGATTGTAACAAACGCCTACATTTGTTTTCGTAGCAGCAAAGAAAATACACAGGTTCGAATTCCGCTGTCCGACAGCAGGGAAGTGAAACAAATCTACGAGCAATTCAGCGGTCGCACAAAGGAAAGCTACGCCTATGCGTTTGAAATGAATTTGGACAAGCCGGTAAACAGCACCGCCGTGCAGCAAAAAGTGGTGTTTGGCTCATACGTATTAATTCCGTTAGAGACGATTACCATGAACACCATCCATGGTGAAAGCATTGCGGTTGCAGACGATGCGGCGGCAGAAAACATTATCGAACTTTTCGGATATAACCCGAAAACGGCGCGCAAATTCTCTGAAAGCAACGGAACGGTTTTGTATATTGATAACAAAGCAACCATAAAACTGAACAGCCAAAGCGGCCGCATTGAATACACCGCGACGGACGGCGGGGGCGTGCTCCTTTCGGACAGCGGAAAGCTGTCTGCAGTGGCAACCGGCTGCGGCAAGCTGATTGACAGTATTTTCAATCTGTTTTCCATCGACCCGAACGTGACGCTGTTTATCAATTCGCCCCTTGACAACGAGAATGCGAACGAATACACCATAACCTTTGATTATTTGTTTAACGGCAACAATATCCAAGGCGAAAACCACGGCTGCAAAATTGTGATTTCAAACGGAAAAATAAAATCATTTACCGCAAATATTAAAAATTATACGCTTATTTCGGAAACAGGCACCGAAAACGCGCAAAACGTGCTGGACAACTTATACACATCTTTAAACCGCAACGCACTGTCCGTCACAAAGCTGTACACCGGCTATATCGATTCGACTCAAGCCATGCCGCTGTGCTGGCGCGCCGAGGTTGAAGGGACGGACGAAATTATAACCGTGAAATAAACGCAAGAAAGGATTTTCACTATTTTGTCGGCGCACCCCCGGGGGGTGCGCCGATTCTTATATTTTTGCAGCAAAACAAAAGGGACTGTTTCAAAAAGCCAATCGGCCTTTTGAAACAGTCCTTCTTTTTTACATCAAATTATTTCGTGCCGAAAATTCTGTCGCCCGCATCGCCGAGACCGGGGAGAATGTATGCATTTTTGTTCAGACACTCGTCCACAGCCGCAACGTAAATGTCAACGTCCGGATGTGCCTCCTGAACAGCCTTCACGCCCTCGGGCGCTGCAACTAAGTTCATCAGCTTAATATCCTTTCCGCCGCGGTCTTTGATAAATTTAATCGCTGCAATCGCGCTGCCGCCCGTTGCGAGCATGGGGTCAACCACGATTACCTGGCGCTTGTCAATGTGCTTGGGCAGCTTGCAGTAGTATTCCACAGGCTCGTGGGTGTCGGGATCTCTGTACAAACCGATGTGACCTACGCGAGCAACCGGAACCAGCTTCAAAATGCCGTCCACCATACCAAGGCCTGCGCGAAGAATGGGAACAACAACGATTTTTTTACCGTCGATTACCTGGAATGTCGCTTTCTGCAGCGGAGTTTCCACTTCCGCATCGGTCAGCGGCAGGTCGCGCGTAACCTCATATGCCATCAGCATAGAAATTTCGTTCAAAAGCTCGCGGAAATCCTTGGAGCTTGTGTCTACGCTGCGCATTAAAGTTAGCTTATGTGTAATCATCGGGTGGTTCATAACATGTAACGTGCTCATTTTATCTCCTCCAAAACGTATCTTTTTTCTATTATACTACATATACGTGGAATTTTCAATGTTTTTTTTAAATATAATGAAAAAGATGAGAAAGGCGGGCTTTTAACATGATGAATTACATTTGGGCGGGATTGATAGTTTTGTCCGTTATTGTGAGTTTATTTACCGGAAAAATAAGCGAAACCGCGACCGAGGCAATGGACAGCGCCAAGACGGCGGTTGAAACGGTTTTATCGATTTTGGGCGTGATGTGTTTTTGGATGGGACTGATGCGGATTGCAGAAGAATCGGGCTTAATCGGAAAGCTCTCCAAAGTCATGAAACCCCTGATTTCCCGCCTGTTTAAAGGGGTTAAGCGGGAGGATACCAAAGAGGCGATTTTAATGAATATAACGGCAAACATTTTCGGAATCGGCAACGCGGCAACGCCGTTCGGCTTAAAGGCGATGGAAAAAATGAGCGAGGAAAATGGCGGGAAACGGACGGCGACCAACGATATGTGCCTGTTTGTGGTGTTAAACACCGCGTCCATTCAGCTAATTCCCTCCACCTTGCTTGCCCTGCGTGCGTCTTACGGCTCGAAAGACCCATATATCATTCTGCCCGCCGTTTGGATAACTTCAATTGTTGCGGCAGTCATGGGGATAGCCGCCGCAAAGCTTTTCGAAAAGAAGAGGATGTAAAATCGCACCGTCCGCAGCTTGCGGAATATAAATAGAAACGAGGGGTTTTAATGGCAATCATCGGCATTTTGTGCGTGCCCGCCATGATTTTGGGCATTTTGGTATACGGTTTGGTGCAAAAAGTGCAGGTGTATGATGTGTTCATGGAGGGAGCAAAAGACGGACTTTCCACCATGCTAAAAATCTTTCCCGCCCTTTTGGGGCTCATCGTTTCGGTGGGCATGCTGCGTGCCTCGGGCGTTTTTGAAGCCTTAACCGTTTTAGCAAAGCCGATTACGTCCCTTTTGGGCATTCCGTCCGAGCTTTTGCCGCTTATGCTCATGCGCCCCATTTCGGGCAGCGGTGCCCTGGCGGTGATAACCGATATTTTCGAAAACTTTTCGCCCGATTCGTTTGTGGGAGCGTGCGCCTCGGTTATGATGGGCTCAACCGAAACCACGTTTTACACCATCGCCGTTTACTACGGCGCGGCGCGGATTACCAAAATCCGCCACACCGTGAAAGCCGCCCTGATTGCCGACCTTACAGGCATGCTCGGCGCAGTCATCGCCGTACGTCTGCTTTTGTTAAAATAAAAGGGAGTTTGCGGAAATCACAAACTCCTTAAAGTTTCCTTTAAATAAACAATTCAATCACAAACACAACCGCGCAGCAGGCGACCGCCACGGTAAACAAGCCTTTCTGTCTCCACGCAAGAACCACGCCCACAATAAGTGCTGCAACCCCCGCAGCAGGCGAAGCAGGCGTGTCTATAATGTCCGGCACCGTCATGACCGACAGCGTTACATAGGGCACATACTGCAAAAACGAGCGTAAAAACTTGTTTTTGATTTCCCTCCGGATTAAGGTCAGCGGCAGCACACGAATGAGGTAGGTCGTAAGCGCCATTACCAAAATGTAAATCCACATATTATGCTGCATGCTCTTTCTCCTCCTCTTGAATCGGGAATATTGCCGCGGCAAGCCCTGCAATCACCAATGTAAGCAGTATAATGCGCGTGCCCGCTGAAAGCGTGTTTAAATACGGAATGTATTTGGCAGACAAAAAGCTTGCTGCCATGGAAACGGCAACTAACCCCGCAATCACCTTGTTTTTGCGTGCGGGCGGCACAACAATTGCAATAAACATGCCGAAAAGCCCAACGCTTAAAGCACTTACTACGTTGGCAGGCAGAACATTTCCCATTAAAACACCGAAATATGTGCCGATTGCCCAGCCGGGCGCAGCAACCGCAACGGCGCCGTATGTATAAAACGGGTTCAGCTTGCCCGGAACGGCAGAACAAATGCCGAAAATCTCATCGGTTAAATCCGCGCCGATGCCAAGCCTGTGCCGCAAGGGCAAAGCAGGGTCTATTTTCTGGCTGAGCGAGCAGGACATAAGCAGGTATCTTGCACTCACAACCAGCGTCATCAGCGCCATTTCGGCATAGCTTGCGCCCGCCGCCATTAAGGTAAACGCCGCGTATTCACCCGCCGACGCGTTTGTGGTTAAACTCGCCAAAGTCGCTTGCAGCGCGGTAAGACCCGCATTTTTCGCTGCGATTCCCAAAGTAAACGCCACCACAAAATAGCCGAGCGCGATCGGGATTCCGTCTTTTAATCCTTTCTTAAACCACCGCATTGTCGCGTTTTCCATCTATACTGCCCCCGTTTTTTCACTTTTCTCTTGCAAAAACCATTGTAACAGGTTATAATAAAGAAGTCAAACGAATATTTCTAATTCTTATATAAGAATTACTTATACATAGGAGGGATTTGATGAACCGCTATGAAGTTTTTATCACGGTAACCGAGTGCGGCAGTTTTTCAAGGGCGGCAGAGCGGCTAAACTACACCCAGTCGGCAGTCAGCCAGATGGTGCACACATTAGAGGACGAGCTTTCCGCAACGCTGCTTTTGCGCTCGAAAGCGGGCGTTACTCTTACGCCGACCGGCGAGGAATACCTGCCCTACATCCGCGCCATTTGTTCTGCGCGCCGCGAACTTTTGGCTAAAAAAGAAGAAATGCAGGGGCTAAAGGGCGGAAACATAAGAATCGGCACGTTCACAAGCGTCAGCCGCAATGTTTTGCCGCGCGTTATAAAAGCGTTTAAAGCGCTGTACCCCTCGGTGCAGTTTGAACTTCTGCAAGGCGAGTACACCGGCATATCCAACTGGATTGCAGAGGGCAGGGTGGATTTCGGCTTTGTTAACGCCGACCTTGCGGGGAATCTGACGGTCATTCCCCTCGCCGAAGACGAAATGCGCGCCGTTTTGCCCCCGAACCACCCGCTTGCCAAAAAGCAAACCGTTTCCCTTACAGACCTTGCAAAAGAACCGTACATTCTGCTTGGCGAGGGGGACGAAAGCGTGCCGCTCCGTGCTTTTCAAAGCGAAAACATCTTGCCGAACACCCAGTATGAGGTTTTGGACGACTACACCATTATGAGCATGGTCGAGCAGGGCTTGGGCGTTTCGCTTTTATATCGGCTGGTTTTGCAAAACGTGCGCTCGGGCATTGTCAGCCGTCCGCTGTCCGCACCCGTAAAACGAACAATCGCGCTGGCGTATAAAAACAAAAAAGCGTTGTCTGCCGCAGCACAGCGGTTTATCGACTTCATTTTAAACTGCCAGAAAGAGCATAATCTGTTCGACGTGCCCGAAAAATAAAACATTTATACTAAAAACCATTGCTTTTTAATTCTTTTTGTGGTATACTTTTAAGCAAATCGGAGGTGATTGCCGTGCATATGGCAGATATTCTGGTAATCGGCGCAACATTTTGCGGCTGTGCCATTGCGCTAAACAGCAATAAAAAAGTAATTGTTGCGGAAAGCGGGTTTGTTTTGGGCTCGGAATTTGCGCAAAGCATGAACCAAAAACGCCCGAAAAAAACGCAGTTTTGTACGGATTTGGGCAAAACATTCGAATGTGAGCTAAAAAAACGCGGACTTTTAAATGAAAACGGCGAGATATATGCCCAGCCCGCCGTGTTTGTACTGTCCGCTCTTTTAAAAGAGAAGGGCACAGACGTGCGCTTAAACACCGTTGTGACCGACATTCAAATAAAAGATGACGGCTATTTGGTTACCCTGTTCGAATCGGAGGGGTTTTATAATCTGACCGTTAAAACGATAATCGACACCACGTCAACCGGCGTGTTTTGCACATTTCCGCGCGAAAAATGCCTTTGCACAACCGTGCAGGGAAAAGGGGACATACAAAACGAAATCACCGGCGCGGGCTGCAGCATTGTTGCGCTTAAAGAGGAAGACACTTGGTACACCGCGCGGGAAAAGGCGTTAAAGCGTGCCAAAACAGACGGCGAAAAAATCATTATGACGGCAAACGCCTTTGCATACCGCGACCAAGTCAACATGCAAAGCGCGCCGTACGGCACATTTTTGCCGTCCGACGGATTCTATAATTTAACCGACGCGTTTGAGGGAGGTGCGGCATATGCAGAAAAATTATGATGTAATTGTGGTCGGGCTCGGCACGGCAGGCGCCCTTTCCATGCTTCGCTGCGCCGAAAAAGGGCTTTCGGTTCTCGGCATTGAAAAAATAAATCAAATGGGCGGAACCGGCACGGCAGGCGGCATCTGCTCGTATTATTTCGGCTCGAAAGGCGGCATGTATGAAAAAATAAACGAGTCTGCCAAAAAACTTCGGGACAGTCTTTATGTAACAAACGGATCTGCTCCCGCCGCGGCAAAAGGCGTTGCATTAGAGCGCGCCGCTGTACAGGCGGGCGCGGAATTTGTGTTCGGTGCGCGCATAACCTCGGTTTTAAAAGAAAATAACGCCGTTGCGGGCATTACCTATTTTAAAGACAACGCCATGCACACCGCCTACACAAAAGTGCTGATTGACGCAACCGCCGAGGGCGAGGCGGCGCGCCTTGCGGGCTGCTCCTTTATGGGCGGACGCGGCTTTGACGGGCAGTATCAGCCCTACACCAACTCGGTTTTTGTTTCTGCACCCCACGCCTATATCGAAAATGTGGACGCGGGCCATATCAACATGCAAAACACAAAAGAAATGTCACGCGAACTGATTCGCGCAAACACCCTGCCTGTGTATTTAAAAGATAAATATCCGAGGGGAAACGAAAAACTCTATCTTGCAAACGCACCGCTGCCGGGCGTGCGCGAAAGTGCGCGGATAGAAGGCGAGCAGACCGTAACGCTGACGCAGGCGCTGTCGGGCACGCAAACGGAAAATACGATTTTTTACGCGTATTCGAACATAGATAACCACGGAAAAGACATTGCGTTCGAGCGGAAAGAGTTAAAAGACTGGTATATCGCCTGCGGACTTTGGGGCGTGAACATGTCCATTTCCGTGCCCATGGGCGCGCTGATTCCGAAAGGAATCGAGGGATTAATTGTCGGCGGCAGAGTTTTAAGCTGCGACCATGAGATTGCCTCCTCCGTCCGCATGATGAGCGATATGGAAAAATGCGGCGAGGCGGCAGGCGACATGGCTTATCTTTCGGTTAAACACAATTGCACGCCGAAAAACGTGCCGTATGAAGAATTAAAAGTTCTGCTTTCCGAAACAGGCGCTTTGGACGAAAAAAACAACGTCGGTTTCAGGCGGCGCACCAAGGAAGGCACCGAAAAAGCGCATTTCCCGCAGACAACAGAGGAATTAAAGAAAAATTTAGAGTCCGAATACGGCGGTTTCGGCATTTGGGCGGCGCGGAATGCAGACGAAAAAACGCGTGATTTGCTTTATGCATGGCTTAAAGAGGGCGGCTTGCTTTATGAAAACGCAGCGCTTGCGCTTGGTCTTGCGGGCGATACCCGCGCCGTGCCGATTTTACGCAAGTTCGCACAGGAGCGAAACATGCGCGTGCCGAAAACCAGCATTAAATATGTGCAAACCGTCGGCGTTTCGGCAATTTACCTGCTCGGTCGGCTGGGCGACACCGGCGCAGTTCCGATTTTAGAGCAAATGATTTCGGACGGCGGCGCATTTGATGAAAGCAAAACACCGCAAAGCGAAATGTATTTTGCCGCGCGGGACGTTTCGTTCCAGCTTGTTTCCAACGCGGTTGCTGCGCTTTTGGATATCGCGGATAAAAACGAAGACGGGAAAAAGGGCATTTCAGACTTTTTGACAAAGCAAATCGTAAACAACCCCGCCTTTTCGTCAGTCATTACCTTAAAAGGCAACGAAAACACCAAGGACATGGCGGAAAAAATCCGCGAATACATTATGTTTCGGGAAAAATAATGCATTTACAATATAAGTCGCCCCCAAGGGGCGACTTATATCTATTATCTAAAATCTAAAAAAGAACACCGAGGCGATTACAAAACCGCCTCGGTGTTCTTTATAAGTTTTATATAGGGGTAGATATAAGCTTAGTCATCCTGCAAAGCGTCGTATCCTTCTTCGCCCGTTCTGATTTTAACCACATTTTCAACGTCGTATACGAAAATCTTACCGTCGCCGATATGGCCTGTGTACAGAACTTTCTTCGCGGTTTCAATAACCGAACGAACCGGAACTTTGCTTACAACAATGTCAACCTGAACCTTAGGCAAGAGGTTTGTTTCAACCGCAACACCTCTGTAGTATTCGGGTTTGCCTTTCTGCTGACCGCAGCCCATAACGTGCGAA
>CAKSHV010000010.1 GCA_934457515.1 uncultured Clostridia bacterium | reverse complement strand
GTAATGCCCAAATCCATCATTGCATTCTTAAGTGCCTCAAACCGTGCCTCTTTGCAGATAATTTCAACTTTTGTAAACTTCTGCGCACCCTCGGCAACAACTTTTGCCGCTTTCGGCGCCTCGGTTACTTCAACCGCCTTGGATACCGGAACATCGCCCATTGTGCCCACATAATCAAGCGAAGATGTGTCGGGTTCCATTGCAAAGCCTGCATAAGCCGTCGGCAAACCGTGTTCTGTCGGATCCAAACCTTCAATTTCTTCTTCGGGAGCAACACGCAAGCCGATTGTGTGTTTCAGTACTAAAAATACGATTGTGATAACCACTGCAACATATGCGATAACCGAAACAACACCGAGCGCCTGAACGCCGAGGAACTTAAATCCGCCGCCGTAGAACAAGCCTTTCATAACCGGGAGTGTTCCGTCTGCCTCCGCAACACCGCCTGTGGAAAACAAACCTAAGAGAATTGTACCAACCGAGCCGCAAACGCCGTGAACGGAAATTGCGCCGACCGGGTCATCGATTTTTGCTTTTTTATCAAAGAATTCAACTGCAACAACAATCAAAATACCAAATACAATACCCATAATTGCAGCGCCTAAGGGGCTAACCGTGTCGCAGCCTGCCGTGATACCTACAAGGCCTGCAAGTGCTGCGTTGTATGTCATGGAAACATCAGGTTTCCCGTAGCGAGCCCATGTGAAAATAAGGGTTGTAACGCATGCAACCGCGGCTGCAAGGTTTGTGTTAAAGAAGATTAAGCCCGCACGCGTAACCTGTGCGTCCGAATCCATACCAACGGTAGATGCGCCGTTGAACCCGAACCAGCAGAACCAAAGAATGAATACGCCGAGTGCTGCAAAGGTTAAGTTGTGACCGAGAATTGCTTTCGGCTTGCCGTCTTTGCCGTACTTGCCGATACGGGGTCCTAAGATTGCCGCGCCGATGCAAGCGCAAACACCGCCTACCATATGTACTGCCGTCGAACCTGCAAAATCATGGAATCCTAACTGTGCAAGCCAGCCGCCGCCCCAGATCCAGTGACCGGAAATCGGGTAAATAATCAGCGAAATTGCCGCTGAGTAAATGCAGTATGCGCTGAACTTGGTGCGCTCTGCCATAGAACCCGAAACGATGGTTGCGGAAGTTGCACAGAACACCGTCTGGAAAATAGCGTATGCCCAAAGCGGAACACCCGCGGGAAGAACGGAGCTGTAGTCGCCCATAATCATGGGGTCAATCTTGCCGAACAGCGCCGTGCCCGTTCCGAACATAATGCCGAAACCAACAAGCCAAAAGCACGGTGTGCCGATACAAAAATCCATTAAGTTTTTCATTAAGATATTACCGGTGTTTTTCGCTCTTGTGAAGCCTGCCTCGCACATGGAAAAGCCTGCCTGCATGAAAAATACCAGCGCCGCACCGAGCAATACCCAAATCGTGTTTACTGCACTAAATTCCATATTTACCACTCCTTCTCATCTAAAACGCGAAATAAAACGCGTATTTCTCATCTCATGTCCCCGTGCGGTTTAAAACCGCACGGAACATTTCTAATCTCATCTTATTTAAAAATCAAACGCTGAACAGCAAATCGCTGTAGGTCGGAATCGGCCAGTATTCAGCCGCAACCATGGTTTCGAGCTCATCTGCAACCGCACGGACGTTCTGCATTGCCTCGAACACTTCATGCGCGTAGTAAGTTGCAATCTCCAGCGTTCCCTCAATATCTTTTGCACCAAGCAAAACCTTGTCAAGCTTTTCAATGTTCTTATACAGGCAGCCTGCAAGAGAAGATACGGTAGACGCAAGCTCTTTTTCGGTTTCATAATCAATGCCGCCGATTGCCGCTTTTGTCTTTATGCTGTCCGCAAGGTAGGTTGAATATTTAAGCGCTGCGGGCAAAATGTCGCGTTTTGCCATATCCAAAAGGGTAAGTGCCTCGATGTTCAGTACCTTAGAATAGGTATCAATGATAATTTCATATCTCGAACGGATTTCGCATTCGGACAAAATCTTGTGCTTTTCAAACAATGCGATGTTCTCGGGCGATACGAATTTCGGAAGGGCATCAACCGTTGTCTTTAAGTTGTATAACCCTCTCTTTTCCGCCTCGGCAACCCATTCGTCCGAATAATTGTTTCCGTTGAAAATAATTCTCTTGTGTTTCTTAATGGTTTCTTTCAAAAGTGCCGCAAGCTCTTTGTTAAAGTCTTTTGCGCCCTCTAATTTATCGGCAAACTGGCAAAGGGACTCGGCAACAATGGTGTTTATAATAAAGTTAATGCACGCAATGGACATGGACGAACCGGGCATTCTGAACTCGAACTTGTTGCCGGTGAAAGCAAACGGGGAAGTTCTGTTTCTGTCAGTTGTGTCTTTTGCAAACTGCGGCAGCAGCTCAACGCCTAAGTCCAGCTGTTCTTTAGATGCCTTCTTAAACGAAACACCCTTTTCAATACATTCCAAAACGCGGGTAAGTTCTTCGCCGAGGAAGATAGAAACAATTGCCGGCGGTGCTTCGTTTGCACCGAGGCGGTGATCGTTTCCGGCAGACGCAACGCTGACTCTTAAAAGGTCCGCATGCTCGTCAACCGCTTTAATAACCGCGCACAGGAACAGCAAGAACTGCGAATTGTCCTGCGGGGATGCACCCGGCTCCAACAAATTGCCGATGCCGGCTGCCGAGAACGACCAGTTGTTGTGTTTACCCGAACCGTTCACGCCTGCAAAGGGTTTTTCATGCAGCAGACAAACCAAATTGTGCTTTTCCGCAACCTTTTTCATTTCCTCCATAATCAGCTGATTCTGGTCGGTTGAAACGTTTGTGGTGTTGTAAAGCGGTGCAAGCTCGTGCTGTGCCGGTGCAACTTCGTTGTGCTTTGTTTTTGCAACAATGCCCAATTTCCAAAGCGCCTCGTCCAAATCTTTCATGTATGCGGCAACTCTGGTCTTAATGCTGCCGAAATAGTGGTCTTCCAACTCCTGTCCTTTCGGCGGCTTGGAACCCAAAAGTGTTCTGCCTGTGAAAATTAAGTCTTTTCTCTTATTATAAAGGTCTTTATCAACCAGGAAATATTCCTGCTCCGCACCAACCTGCGAATCAACGTGGGTTGTGGTTTTGCCGAACAGCTTTAAAATTCTCTTTGCCTGGGTGTCCAGTGCCTGCATGGAACGCAGAAGCGGTGTTTTCTTATCCAAAACCTCACCGGTGTAAGAACAAAATACGGTCGGAATGTACAGCGTACCGTCTTTTACAAATGCAAAGGAGGTCGGATCCCATGTGGTATAGCCTCTTGCCTCAAATGTGGCACGTAATCCGCCAGACGGAAAGCTTGATGCGTCCGGCTCGCCTTTAATCAGTTCTTTGCCTTTAAACTCCATGATCACTTGGCTGTTGGAGATGGGGGAAATAAAGCTGTCGTGCTTTTCTGCCGTAATACCTGTCATCGGCTGGAACCAATGGGTGTAATGGGTTGCACCCTTTTCAATTGCCCAATCCTTCATTGCGTTTGCAACAACCGTTGCAACC
The DNA here is from genome assembly GCA_934457515.1 of uncultured Clostridia bacterium. GTDB lineage: Bacteria > Bacillota > Clostridia > RGIG6154 > RGIG6154 > RGIG6154. Next base: position 9,440 of record CAKSHV010000010.1, on the reverse strand, counting down.
GAGCTGTCCAGCGGTGTGCTGTCTTCAATCGTTTTGCGAACCGCCTTAAAAACGTCTTTCGGAAGGCGCTGCTGCATAACCGTTTCGTTAAACACATCGCTGCCGAAAATTTCAGGAACATTAACCATACTCTTTTACCTCCTATAATTCACTTTAAAAACAGAGAAGCGCCGCCCGGACATACCGGACAGCGCCTTTGCTGTTTCACTTGATGTCAATACTATACCACATCTTTTTTTGTTTGTCAACCCCTTTTTTAAAAAAATTAATAAAATTTTTCAAAAGGGACAAGTTTTGGCATTTTTTACTTAATAAAAATAAGTGCCAACCGAAGAAACTCAACATTTTGGGCAGAAAATGAAAGTTTTGAAAACAAATCTTGCATTTATACTTGACAAATTACGAATTATATGGTATATTCATATCATTAAAATTTATTTTTTGCAAGGTGCTAAATTTTTAAATTCAAATTATGCAATTTTTCATTCATTTTCAACGGCGAAAACGAACGAAAACCAAGCAAAAAACGAGTTTCTTCTATTATAATATATGCTCTGAATCTCACAGGGGTAGATGACAGGAAAATTTCGTGAGAAGAAAGGTTAGATGTGTCATGTTAAAGAAAGAGGGCGAAGTTCGTATTCCGGCGGGATGTGCCATTTCGGGTTTCATCTCCAAATCGGGAAAACGAATTTCCGGCAGCAGTATCGTTCATTCCATGTATTCCATGCACGACCGTTCAAACGGCTTGGGCGCGGGCTATGCGGGCTATGGTATTTATCCCGAATACAAGGATTTGTTTGCATTCCACCTGTTTTATGACAGTCAGGAGGCGCGCGAGGAAACCGAAAAGTTCCTAAATCATCATTTCGACATGGTAAACCTTTCGCGCATCCCCACGAGAAAGAACAAAAATATTACGGACGAACCGCTTATCTGGCGCTATTTTCTAAATCCGCTGCCCACAAAGCTTGCGGAAAGCCAGTTGGATGAAAAAGAATTCGTTTCCCGCTGCGTTTTAAGAATCAACACGCAGATTAAAGGCGCATATGTTTGTTCCAGCGGCAAGAACATGGGCGTTTTCAAGGCAGTCGGCTTTCCCGAAGACGTCGGCGACTTTTACAGATTAGAGGAATATTCCGGCTATATGTGGACGGCGCACGGCAGATATCCGACCAACACCCCCGGCTGGTGGGGCGGCGCGCATCCGTTTGCGCTCCTTGACAACACCATTGTGCACAACGGTGAAATTTCATCGTATGACGCAAACCGCCGCTTTGTTGAAATGTTCGGCTACAAATGCACACTTTTAACCGATACAGAGGTTATTACCTATATAATAGACTTTCTCACCCGTAAAAAAGGTCTGTCTTTGGAAAACACGGCTGCCATCATCGCGCCTCCGTTCTGGGACGAAATCGACCGCATGCCCGAAAAGGATAAAGAGCGCTACTATGTGCTGAGAAACACCTTTGCAAGTTTGCTCATCACCGGCCCGTTTTCCATTATTCTCGGCTACAGCGGCGGACTTATGGCGTTAAACGACCGCTTAAAACTGCGTTCCATGGTGGTTGGCGAAAAGGACGATATGGTGTATATCGCAAGCGAAGAATGCGCCATCCGTTCCATCGCACCCGAGCTTGACAAAATCTGGTCGCCCAAAGGCGGCGAACCCGTTATTGTCACCCTCGACAAAAAAGAGTAAGAGAAAGGAAGTCGATTTTCATGCCTATCAACTATATTCAGCCGGCATTCGATGTCGTGCGAGATAAAGATAAATGTATCCGCTGCCGCGTCTGTGAACGGCAGTGCGCAAACGAGGTTCATTCCTTTGATAAAGAATTAAATATCATGCGGGCAGACAATGCAAAATGCGTTTGCTGCCACCGCTGTGTTTGTCTTTGCCCCACGGGCGCGCTTAAGATTGTAAAGTCTGCGCACACATTCCGTGAAAATTATAATTATACACCCGATGTTATCACCGAAATTTACCGTCAGGCAAGCTCGGGCGGCGTGCTTTTGTCCAGCATGGGCAACCCCAAGCCATACCCGGTTTACTGGGACAAAATGTTAATCAACGCGTCCCAGGTTACAAACCCGTCCATCGACCCCCTGCGCGAGCCGATGGAAACCAAAGTGTTCCTCGGCAAAAAGCCGGAAATTAAGTTTGACGAAAAAGGAAACTACATCGGCAAAAAAACGCCGGGACTTACGCTTGACACACCTATTTTGTTCTCCGCCATGTCCTACGGCTCAATCAGCAAAAACGCGCACGAATCTTTGGCGCGTGCCGCAACCAACTTAAACACCTATTACAACACGGGTGAGGGCGGCTTGAACAAGGATTTTTATAAATACGGCAAAAACACCATCGTGCAGGTTGCGTCGGGTCGTTTCGGCGTGCACCAAGATTATCTGGAGGCAGGCGCTGCCATTGAAATTAAAATGGGGCAGGGCGCAAAGCCGGGTATCGGCGGACATCTGCCGGGCGCAAAAATTTTGGAGGACGTTTCCAAAACGCGTATGATTCCCATGGGCTCGGACGCGATTTCTCCCGCACCGCACCACGATATTTATTCTATTGAAGATTTACGGCAGTTGGTTTACTCTTTAAAAGAAGCAACCAACTATAAAAAGCCGATTATTGTTAAAATCGCGGCAGTGCACAATGTTGCGGCAATCGCAAGCGGTATCGCAAGAAGCGGTGCAGACATCATTGCAATCGACGGTTTCCGCGGCGGCACGGGCGCAGCACCCACCAGAATCCGCGACAATGTGGGTATTCCGATTGAACTGGCGCTTGCCGCAGTTGACCAGCGCTTAAGAGAAGAGGGCATACGAAACGAGGTTTCGTTAATCGTTGCCGGCTCGGTTCGCTGCTCGTCCGATATTATTAAAGCGGTTGCACTCGGTGCAGACGCCGTGTATATCGGCACACCTGCGCTCCTTGCCATGGGCTGCCATCTCTGCCGCTCCTGCCATTCGGGCAAGTGCAACTGGGGTATCGCAACCCAAAGACCCGATTTGGTTAAACGCTTAAATCCTGAAATCGGCCACGAACGGCTGGAAAACCTGGTTCACGCGTGGACGCATGAAATCAAAGAGTTCATGGGCGGCATGGGCATTAACTCGCTTGAAGCCTTAAAAGGCAACCGCTTAATGCTGCGCGGCATCGGTCTTACGCAGAAAGAGCTTGACATTTTGGGTATTCAGCACGCCGGAGAATAAAAAGGGAGGTTTGCCAAATGAAAAAGGTGTATGTAAACGAAGAACGCTGCCTTGGCTGTCATTTATGCGAATTTTACTGCGGCTTTGCCCACAGCGGCAAGGAATCGATGGAAAAAGCGTATAACTGCGATCATCCGCCGGTGGCGAGAATACAGATAGAAGAGGGCGACGCGGTGAATTTTGCGGTATCCTGCCGCCATTGCGAAACACCCCTTTGCGTGAAAAGCTGCATAACGGGCGCGCTTTCCAAAAATGCGGACGGCGTGGTTACGGTAGACGAAAACCGCTGCATCGGCTGTTTCACCTGCATTTTGTCCTGTCCTTACGGTTCAATTGTGCCGGACGGCAACAAACCTGTCAAAAAGTGCGATTTGTGCATTCAAAGCGGCGGCGAACCCGCCTGTGCCGCAGCATGTCCGAACCGCGCCATTGTGTTTGAAGAAAGGGGCGAGATGAAATGAAATACGTAATCATCGGAAATTCGGCGGCGGCTGTCGGCTGTATTGAGGGCATTCGCAAGGTGGACACAAAAGGCGAAATTACCGTCATTTCGGACGAGGTGCACCACACCTATTCCCGCCCGCTTATTTCTTACTATCTTTTAGGCAAGGTTACGAGAGAAACCATGCGCTACAGAGATGAAAATTTTTATAAAGACAACAACGTAACCGCGCTTTTGGGCGAAAAAGCGGTTAAAATCGATAAAAAAGAGGTTACGCTCGAAAGCGGCAAAACCGTTTCGTTCGACAAACTGTTAATCGCGACCGGTTCTTCGCCGTTCGTTCCGCCCATGAAAGGGTTAGACAGCGTTGAAAATAAGTTCTCGTTCATGAAATTCGACGACGCACTGGCGCTTGAAAACGTGCTTACGCCCGCCTCGAAGGTTTTGATTGTGGGCGCGGGCCTAATCGGATTAAAATGCGCCGAGGGAATCGGAAGAATCACAAAAGACATCACGGTTGTTGACCTGGCGGACCGCATTTTATCCAGCATTTTGGACGAAGAGGGCGCCGCTCTCATGCAAAAGCATTTGGAAGAAGACGGCATGAAATTCCACCTTTCGGACTGCGTTGAAACGTTTGACAACAGCGTGGCGCACTTAAAATCGGGCAAAGAAGTTGTGTTTGATGTTCTGGTGCTCGCCGTCGGCGTTCGTCCGAACACAGAGCTTGCGCAAAACGCAGGCGCGGCAGTTGAAAAAGGAATTGTGACCGACGAAACGCAGAAAACTACCCTCGACAATGTGTATGCGGCAGGTGACTGCGTGCTGACCGAGGACGTCACCTTCGGCGGCAAGCGAATCCTTGCGCTTTTGCCGAACGCCTACATGCAAGGCGAGGTTGCGGGCATAAACATGGCGGGCGGAAAAGCGGAGTTTACAAACGGCGCGCCCATGAACGCCATCGGCTTTAACGGCTATCACATTTTAACCGCCGGCACCTATACGGGCGAGGCAATCACCGAAAAAGACGGCGAAAACTACAAAAAGCTGTTTGTAAAAGACGACCTGCTCAAAGGCTTTATCTTAATGGGAAATGTTGCCCGCGGCGGCATTTACACTAATATAATGAAAAAGAAAATTCCGCTGTCTTCGCTTGACAGCTCCATTTTGGGCACGCCGAATCTTTCGGCATTTTCCGAAAGCGAACGCAGAAGAATGCTTGGCAGTTTGGTATAAAAGGGGGTTAAAATCATGGTAATCAGTGCAAACGGACTGGATTTTACAGAACTGAACAGAACCATTAAACAAACCGAGGACGAAAATGTGACCGTTACAAACGTGCTCGGTCAGCGATACATCGGCTCGGGTGCGGTGAACAAAAACATCCGCATCGAGGGCACGCCGGGTAATGCCATCGGCGCTTATCTTAACACCTGCAACATCGAGGTGTTCGGCAATGTGCAGGACGCAACAGGCGACACCATGAACAACGGCAAAATCATTGTGCACGGCAACTCGGGCGACACAACCGGCTATGCCATGCGCGGCGGCGAGATTTATGTACAGGGCAGTGCGGGTTACCGCGTGGGCATTCACATGAAAGAGTATAAAGAGCACAAACCGATTATCGTCATCGGCAAATGCGCGGGCGATTTTTTGGGCGAATACCAGGCGGGCGGCGTGATTTTGGTTTTGGACAGTGAAGACACAGGCCGCCCCGCAGGCGAATACATCGGCACGGGCATGCACGGCGGCGTGATGTATCTTCGCACCAATGAAGAGCCGAAATTCCTTCCGCCCCAGGTTTCGTGCGAAAAATTAGAGGATAATGCAGAAATTCTGCCGCTTATTCACAATTTCTGCACCTATTTCAATCAGGACGAAACCAAATTTGCGAAAAGCACATATTATAAATTGACACCAAATTCAAAAAATCCTTATAAACAGCTTTACACAAACAATTAATTGTGGTATTATATAGGATAAGGAGTTTATTGAAAGAAAGCAAGAGGGCTACGATAATTCCGCAGTCCTCTTCCTTAAAGTTGAAACCTTTTTATATCCGGTTTTAAAAGGAGAAGATGTATGGAAAAGATTTTGATTGTTTCCAAAACTCCCGCAAGCATTGAAAAGCTCTCAGACATAATCGAAAAATGCGGCGCACAGCTTATCAAAGGCGTGCTTTCTGCCCGTGACGCGGCTGAAAAATTAGATGAAACCGAATACGATATCATCGTCATCAACGCCCCTCTTGCAGACGACAGCGGCCTGTCTTTGGCGCAGAAAGCGCGCGCGAAAGACGTCGGCATTGTGCTTTTAATTAACAGCGATGTGGTTGATAAGGTGCAGGAGGTAACCGAGGAATTGGGCGCATTTTTGGTTGAAAAACCAATCAACCCGCCTCTTTTAATTCAGGGCATTCGGTTCGTTGCCGCAGCGCAAAAGCGGTATATCTCCCTTCGCCTGGAAAACTCCCGCCTTGCGCAAAAGGTGGAAGACATAAAAGTGATAAACCGCGCCAAGTGCTGCTTAATGCAGACTTTAAATTTAAGCGAAAGCGCGGCGCACCGCTATATTGAAAAGCAGGCGATGGACACAAGAAAACCAAAGCGGCATGTGGCAGAGCGCATTTTAAAAACCTACGAATTTTGAAAAACAGTTCGCGCTTTTATAAGCGGACGGAAAGGCAAAGGATTTTATGCAAAGCTATCTTTTACTGGAAAACGGAACGGTGTTTTGCGGCAGCGCGTTCGGCGCCGTGCGCGAAACAACGGCTGAAATCGTATTTACAACGCAAATGACGGGCTACCTGGAAACGTTAACCGACCCGAGCTATTTCGGTCAGGCAGTTGTGCAAACGTTCCCTTTAATCGGAAACTACGGCGTTATTCCGTCCGACTTTGAAAGCCGCGGCTGTTTTTTATCTGCATATATTGTACGTGATTGGTGTCAAACGCCCTCAAACTTTCGCTGCGAGGGTGATTTAGACACCTTTTTAAAAGAAAAAAATATCCCGGGACTGTATGGAATCGACACCCGCGCGCTGACGAAAATGATTCGTTCAAGCGGCACCATGAACGGCATGATTTTATATGAAGACCCGACCGAGCGAAAAGAAGAACTGATTTTAAAACTAAAGGAATACAGCGTGAAAAACGCCGTTTCTTCGGTTACTGTTCCGAAAAAAACGGAGTATATACATAAAGAGGACAAAAGCGCAAAAACCGTTGTGCTGTATGACTTCGGCGCAAAAGAAAACATTGCGCGCTCCCTTTTTAACTTAGGGTTAAACGTTCTCCGCGTTCCGGCAGACACCTCCGCAAGTAAGGTGCTTGCCCTAAAGCCGGACGGCATTATGCTTTCAAACGGTCCGGGCGACCCGGCGGAAAACGTTTCAATTATTAAAGAGCTTAAAATGCTGCTGAATAGCCAAATCCCGATTTTCGGCATTTGCCTTGGGCATCAGCTTCTTGCCCTTGCGGCGGGCGCAAAATCCTATAAATTAAAATTCGGTCACCGCGGCGCAAATCAGCCCGTAAAGGACGAAAACACCGGAAAGATATACATAACCAGCCAGAATCACGGCTATGCGATTGATGAAAACACCCTTCCGAAAACCGCCAAGGCGTTTATGAAAAACGCAAACGACAACAGCGTGGAGGGCATTGAATACGAAAACGCCCCTGCCTTTTCGGTGCAGTTTCACCCCGAGGCGTGCGCGGGCCCGCTTGACACCTCATTTTTATTCAATCGGTTTTTAAGAAACATTAACAATAAGTAAAGGAGGCAGAACCATGCCAAAAAATAAAGACATTAAAAAAGTGCTTGTGATTGGCTCCGGTCCGATTGTTATCGGTCAGGCTGCCGAATTTGACTATGCGGGAACGCAGGCGTGCGAAGCGCTCCGCCAGGACGGAATTGAAGTGGTTTTGGTCAATTCCAACCCCGCAACCATCATGACCGATAAAAATGTGGCGGACAAAATTTATATCGAGCCGTTAAATCTTGAAGTCATCAAACGCATTATAAAAGAAGAAAAGCCGGACAGCATTTTGTCCACTTTGGGCGGGCAGACAGGGCTTACCCTTTCCATGCAGCTTGCCAAAGAAGGCTTTTTGAAAGAGCAGGGCGTGCGCCTTTTGGGTGCAAACCCCGAAACCATTGACAAGGCGGAGGACCGCCAGCTGTTTAAAGACACCATGGAAGAAATCGGTCAGCCGTGTATCCCTTCAAAAGTGGTCACCACCGTGGAGGACGCGGCGGCATTTACCAAGGAAATCGGTCTGCCCGTCATTATCCGTCCCGCTTTTACGTTAGGCGGCAGCGGCGGCGGTATCGCCGAAACCATGGACGAGCTTTTAACCATTGCACACAGCGGCATTATGCAGTCGCCTATCAATCAGATTCTGGTCGAAAAATGTATTGCCGGCTGGAAAGAAATTGAATTTGAAGTGATGCGCGACAGCAAGGGAAATGTCATCACCGTCTGCAGCATGGAAAATTTCGACCCCGTGGGTGTGCACACCGGCGACTCGATTGTTATCGCGCCGACCGTTACCCTGTCAGATAAAGAGTATCAGATGCTGCGCTCGGCAGCGCTTAAAATTATAGACACCTTAAAGGTAGAGGGCGGCTGCAACTGCCAGTTTGCCCTGCACCCGAATAGCTTTGAATATGCAGTCATTGAGGTAAACCCCCGCGTTTCGCGCTCGTCGGCGCTTGCCTCGAAAGCAACCGGATACCCAATCGCAAAGGTGGCAACCAAAATCGCCATCGGGTATACGTTAGACGAAATTCAAAACGCGGTGACCAAAAAAACCTCGGCGTGCTTCGAGCCCGCGCTTGACTATGTGGTTGTGAAAATGCCGAAATGGCCGTTTGACAAATTTGTTTACGCCGAGCGCAAAATCGGCACACAAATGAAAGCAACCGGCGAGGTTATGGCAATCGGTCAAACCTTTGAAGAGGCGCTTATGAAAGCGGTGCGCGGCGCAGAGCTTGGCATTTTGGACTTAAATATGCCCGCCGTTGCCGAAATGACCGATGAGGAATGCGAAAACGCAATTTCAAGGTGTGACGACCGCCGTCTGTTTGTGCTGTACAGTGCGATAAAGCGCGGCGTTTCTTTGGAAAAGATTCACGAAATTACGAAAATCGACCTGTGGTTTTTAAATAAATTAAAAAACATTTCCGCCATGGAAAAAGAGTTAAAAGACGATTTTCTGCGCCCCGAATTATACCGCGCGGCGCGCAAAATGGGCTTTTTAAACTCGGTTATTGAAAAGCTGGCACGGCAGAAAATATCGGAGCCGCTCTCGCCCGTTTATAAAATGGTTGACACCTGTGCGGCGGAGTTCAGCGCGGAAACGCCTTATTTCTACGCTTCGTTTGACGAAGAAAACGAAACCCGCGATTTTATTAACTACAATAAATTGCCGAACAAGCGCGTTATTGTGTTCGGTTCGGGCCCGATTCGCATCGGTCAGGGCATTGAGTTCGACTATGCCTCGGTCCACTGCGTGTGGGCGCTGAAGAAAAAAGGCTTTGAAGTGATTATTGTAAACAACAATCCCGAAACCGTTTCGACCGATTTCGACACGGCAGACCGCCTGTATTTCGAGCCGCTTACCGTGGAAGACGCCCTAAACATCTGCCGCAACGAACGGCCGTACGGCGTTGTGGTGGCATTCGGCGGACAGACGGCAATCAAGCTTGCCAAATCCTTGGAAAAAGCGGGAATCCGCATTATGGGCACGCGGAACGACAGCAT